>JAEZBP010000529.1 GCA_023427125.1 Pseudomonadota bacterium
GGTGCTGGTGCTTCGCTACATTTCGAAGGTGCGAGACGAGCGCCTGGACGACGTGCTCGACGCCGCCCGACAGATCGGGCAGGAGGCAGAGGAGGCCGCCATGACGCTGTACGACAGGCTCATCGCCGAGGGTGAAGCGAAGGGAATCGCGCAGGGAATCGCGCAGGGAATCGCGCAGGGAATCGCGAAGGGAGTGGCGGAGGGTGAGGCAAAGGGAATGGCCGCGCTCATCCTGCGCCAGCTCGAACGCTTCGGTCCGATCCCGCCCGAGGTCGCGGCGCGCGTACGGGCAGCGAGCGTGGACGAGTTGGTCGCGATGGCCGACCGGATGGCGGCCGCGAAGAGCATCGCCGAGGTGGTCGGCTGAGCGCCACCCTCGCCGTTGGACGCTGGGGTTCCGAAGCGGGATCCGCATCGAGGGCGACGGCTCCGCCGAGCGCACGGTGTCGTCGACGGACATCGCGTGGGTGCTGCTCGCGCAGGACGACGTGCGCGAGCGCGGCGGCGCGCTCGACGAGGCGCGGGTCAATCGCCTGCGCTATCTGGAGGGCACGCCCAAGGGGTCGACGCGCTGGATCGACACGGGCTGGGCGATCACGCTGGTCCGCGCGGCGGTGTAGCCCGTGCTCCGGAGCAGCGCGGGTCAGTCGTCGTCGCCGAGCACCTCCTTCAAGCGCGCGATCGCCGCCTGGTCCTTCGGCCGATTGGCGGCGCGCTTCATGCGCAGCAGCGCGGCAAGGCTCGCACAGAGCATCGTGGCTCCGTACGCCGTGATCTCCGAGGCGTCCCGTTGGAGCGTCTCGTAGGTCTCGCCGCCCGCCTCCTTGAGAACGTCGAGTCGACCGTACCGAGTTCGAAAGAGCTGCGGTCCGTGCGCCGACTGGAGGCGGCGCATCTCAGGGAGGATCGGTGGCTGATGGAAGGTGTCGTACTCCGCACTCAGCTGACGGAGCGCAGCGTCGAGCCGCGCAAGATTCGCGTCGTCATCCTCGATGACGATGTCCACATCGTACGTGGGCCAGCCCACGCCGCGGGCCCCGCCGGCGAGGCCACCGATCAAGACGAATTCCACCTGGTGGCGCCGCAGCGCGCTCAAGATCGCGTCGGGATCAAACTTCGGGCGTACCGTCACTGCCTTGCGTGCTGAGGCTCGCGCGAGCCGCCTCGAGCCAGCGGCGGAGGTTCGCCTCGGAGGCCTGCCGCTCGTCGTCAGTCATGCTCGCGACCCACTCGGCGAGGCGCAGGTCGTTCCCGTCCTCGTCCACCGCCGCAGCCATCGCGGCCTCGAGCTCTTCGGTGGTGATCTCCACGTTGTGTAGCGTAGCAGCAGCCGCCGGAGCATGCGCAACAGCGATCGTCGACGCCTACCCTGCGCACACCGGGCTCGTCATGGCCGCGCCACGCTCGAGGACGAGATGAGGCTGGACCCGATCAGCGGTGAGCCCATGCGGGTGCTACGCGTGCACGAGCTGCTGAGCTTCCCGATGCGCTGATGACCGGTCGTGATCTCCACGACGGCCAGCATCGCTGGAGCGGCGAGTGTCGCCTCCGGCGCTCGCAGGCGACGTGCGCGAGCGCGGCGGCGTGCTCGGCCAGGCGCGGGTCCACGCGGTGGATCGACTCGGGCGAGGCTCTCATACTGGCGCATGTCGTCGGATCCGGCGCCGCCGAGGAGAGAGGATCGATGAGCGCCCTCCGCGGCGCTCACGCGGCCTTCGTCTTCGCCGCCTTCATCACGGGGTGCTACCAGAGTCACGGGATCGAGGACTGCGCCGATGGGCCTTACGGCTTCTCCCGATGCGTCTTTCAGGGCGAGCTGTCGATCGAGCAGGAGCGCGCTCTGTGCGCATGGGAAGCCTCGATCTTCGAGCCCGCGCCGGATGTCGTGACATGCCGTGGGTTCAACGTGCGGTACCGGGACTTCGACGCGTGTCTCGCCGCAGAGCGGTTCGTGATGGAGGACTGCGAGAAGCCCGTCGGCGTGTGGGAGCACTGCACGCGGCGCTTGGTCGAGCGTCCGTGTGATCACCTCGAGCCGAGCAACCTGGCGGTGTGCCAGGTCCCAGGGTGCTTCGTGCCATAGCGCATGGGAACGGGCGCGGGTGCGCTCAACCGGGTGCGGGCTGGAAGGTCGGAACGACGAGCTGGATCAGCTCGCCGATGGTCGGGCGCCCGAGCAGCTCGTCGAAGGTGCGGGCGGACCACGACTCCTCGAGGTCGAGCAGCCAGCGTCCCGCCGATCGGATCGCGCCGTCGAGCATCTCCCGGTCCGCGCCCGAGGCGCGCTCGCGCAGGTCGCGCAGGGTGAGGGGCACGTGGCGAAGGAGGGCCCACTGGACGGCGAACCGGACCGCCGCCTCGGCCCTCTCGGGGGCGCGATCGATCTGCAGGATGACCTCCTTGGTGCTCGCGAAGGGATCGAACACCCGGTCCTCGGCCGTCGGTGCGGCGCGCGGTGCTCCTGGGCTCGGCGTCGCTTGCCGCACCAGATCCTTCATGTCGCGCTCCATCGCCGGCCGCACGCGCGCGTCCCACGCGTCGTGCAGGTGCTTCTTGGCGTGCGCCAGCATCCCTCGGACGACGACGAAGCCGCGCTTCAGCTCGGGCCCGCGCGCGACGTCGTCGCGAAACGCGTCGGTCAGCGCGAGCACGAGGCCGTAGCGATCGCCGAAGAGGCGCGCCGCCTCACGGTACGGCGTCTCACGACTCGCCACGGTGTGGATCGAGTCGGTGATCATCCACTCGAAGCTCGGTGTGTCGTCCGGCAGCCGCGGCGCCGGCGCGATGAAGGGCCCCTCGCTCATTCATCGAGGTTGCCAGAGGCTCACTGCCGGTCGCAAGACGGTCAGCTCGAGGCGCGGCTCAGATGTAGGAGAGGTCCCCTGCCGCTCGTGGGAGGAGGAGGGTCCTCTGCGGGCGGGAGGGGAGAGCTCGTCATCGCTTCCTTGAATCGCGCTCGGTCACCGGAGAAGAACCCGCTTGAACCTCACGTGGCGTGAGGTTGTAGCTTGCGAAGAGATGGGCGCGCGAAGGACGAGCGGGAGGACCTGGCGGGTCGGTGAGCTGGCGGAGGCGACCGGATTGACGGTGCGCACGCTGCACCACTACGAGCAGATCGGGCTGCTCGCGCCGGCGAGGCGGACGGAGGGGCAGCAGCGGCTCTACGACGAGCGCGACGTGCGGCGGCTCTACCGGATCCGGGCGCTGCGCGATCTCGGGCTCTCGCTCGCGGACATCGGCGAGATCGGGGGCGACGAGGGGGCGGCGCGGGGTGAGGTGCTCCGTGGCCACCTGGCGCGGGTGGACGCGGAGATCGATCGGCTGGGGCGGCTGCGGGTGCTGCTCGACCGGGCGTGCACGCAGGCCGCGCGGCTGGCCGAGCCCGACGACGTGCTCGCGGCGATCGAGGCGATGTCGTGGGTCGCGCGGCACATCGACGCCCGCGGGAGCGAGGAT
>JAEZBP010000575.1 GCA_023427125.1 Pseudomonadota bacterium
ACGCTGTCCTGCGCGCCGAAGCGCTCGAGGGAGAAGGCGAACTGGATCGCCATGACGATGCCGACGAAGACGGCGGTCGCGGCGGCGATGCCGAGCGAGCGCACGCCGAGCTGCTCGAGCTGGTAGATGAACGAGCGCAGCTCGAAGCGGCCGGTCGCGAGCGAGCGGAAGAGCGAGACGGTCGCGCGCGACGCGAGGATCGTCACGGCGCCGGCGTGCTGCATGAAGCCCATCGCGCGGGCGCCCTGGCCGGTGAGCGCCCGCGTGAGCACGCCGGGCGAGCGCGGAGCCTCCTCTGGCGCGGCGGCGGTCACGGCGCGCCGGCCTCCGTCACCCGGGTGGTGAAGCCCGAGACGAGGCGCTCGAACTCGGCCTCCGCCGCACGGAAGGGATCACCGGGCGGGGCGATGAGCGCGAAGTCGTACGTGCACTGATCCTTCTTGAGCACGTAGAGGAGGAGCTCGCGCGGGACTCCGTCGAGGCGCGCCATCACGTGCGAGCGCAGCGCCTCGCGCCCGTCGAGCGGGACGGCCTCGCTGCTGCGCCACTCGCGATCGGTGAAGCCGATGAGCAGGTGGTTGGTGAGCGCGCTGAGAGGGACGTCCTGGAAGGGATCGCAGGTGGCGTTGACCGACACGACCGCGCCGGTGCGCTCGTCGTGCCAGGCGAGGTCGTTCTGGTCGATGCCGACGCGCCGCCACTCGGGCCCGACGGCGCCGACCCGATAGCGCGCCTCGCGGTCCGAGTAGATCGAGTCGGAGAACGACGCCCCACCGCCGCAGCCTGCCGCGAGGAGGACGACCGCAACGAGGGCCCTCGGCATCGGCGCTGATATAGGCGGCGCGGTCATGGAAGGCAACGAAACGCCCGCACCCTCGCCCCTGCCCTTGCCCGAACGACGTCAGGAGCCCCTACGAAACAGCGTCCCCACGACCTCGCGGGTCACCTCGTCGAAGGCGAGCACCCGCTCCCCGTGGTGCTCGCGCAGCAGCCGATCGGCCGCCTCGCGCCCGGCCACCGGGACCAGATCGCGGCCCATCGGCCCCTGAAGGTCCGTCCCGATCACGAAGAAGAGCTCGCGCGCCGGCCGCCGCACCTGCGAGTAGTACTCGATCACCCAGGGCTCCGAGATCGCCCCGCGCTCGAAGTGCCGTCGGAACATGCACTTGGGCGCGTCGAAGGCGAGCGCCTGCCCCGACGCGTCGCGCGCCCCCGCCCGCCAGCCTGACGAGGGATCGACGCGCATCCCGCAGAGATCACAGCGCTGCTGCGCCTCCGCGGTGCTCTCTCCACTGCAGCCTGCGATCGACGCTGCCGCGAGCACCACCGCGCTCATCACGAGCGCCACCTGAACGAGCCTCATACGCCTCCAAAGAGCGACGCCCCGCCCGTGAGCCAGGCATAGCGCACCACCGGCGCGATACCGAGCGCCAGCGCAAGCGCCCACAGGAGCGCCGCCGAGCCCGCGAGCCGCCGCTCCATCCGAGCGAGCGCCGCCGGCTCGCCGCTCGCGCGCCGCTGCGACGCCACCAGCCCGACGCCCGCCCCGCAGATCGCCGCCGCGAAGAGCGCCCCGAAGAGCGGCCAGCCGATCCCGAGCACGTCCCCGTGCAAGAGGCAGAACGGGCACAGGTGGCTCGGCGTCTCGTAGGCGTGCGGCGCGACGAAGAGGAGGATCGCCGGGATCGCCGCTCCGAGCGCGACCACGCTCGCGAGGGCGGTCGCGATGGACCGCGCCGTCCCGGGCCAGCGCCACGCGAGGAGCGCGGCCAGGATGGCGAGCACAGCGGCGCCGAGCCCGAGCGAGGCCGCGAGCTCGTGCGGCCCGCTCGCGGTGCCCGCGCTCGCGCCGAGCGCGTCGTCGAGCCCGACCGAGCAGCACGAGGCCACCACCGTCATGTCGAGATCGAGCACGAAGAGCGCGGTGAGCGCGAGATCGACGAAGACGAGCGGCGCGAGCGCGAAGAGCGCGAGGAACTTGCGCCGGGTGAGGGCCGGCCGCTCGAGCGAGAGGTCGAGGCGATGGAGCACGACCCAGAGCGCGCAGCCCGCGGCGACGAGCGCGCTCGTCGCCAGCGCGGCGAAGCCGTAGCGGCTCGCGTCGAACACCCCCCACGCGCACATCGCGCCGCGGATCGAGTGGGTGAGGCGATCGGCCGAGAGCACAGTGAGCGCCAGATCGGCGACCGCCACCACCAGCGCGACCTGCACCACCGCGGCGACGAGCTCTGCGCGCCGCTCGAGGGCCAGCTGCCCCTCCGAGGTGGCGCCGACCCGCCACGCGCGGAGCACCCGCCATGCGACGACGAGCGCGAACGCCACGAGGATCGCCACGGCCGCGCCCGAGAGCAGCCGCGCGAGGATCCAGGGCCGGAGGAGGTTCGTGATCACGGGACCCCGCGTTACGTGGCGCCATCGGCGCGGCGGGGCAACCCTCGCCCCCGCGTACGAGCGACGTGCGATGGGTGAACCGCCAAAGCGGCAAGATCGTGCGCGAATGTTCGGTCCCCCTCCCGCGAGAAGCGGGAGGGGAGAGCGCGCTGGAGCCACTCGCCAAGGCGCGATCAGATCGGGATGGTCTGGCAGCCGAACTGGACGTCGACGCTGCGGGTCTCGCCGGGCGCGGCTTGAAGCGCCTCGCACGTCGCGGGGCAGAGGATCACCGAGGCGGGATCGAGCTCGTCGTCGTAGTGCCAGCCGCCGCGATCGTCGCACGCGCTCGGGTCGCTCACCTTGCCGACGCGCTCGTCGCCCTCGCCGAGATCGACGAAGACGTTGATGCGCGTGCGATCGAAGAAGCTTCCGTCCGGCGCCTCGGGGATCGGGATCGTGCAGTCGACGCGGCTCGCCCGCTCGACCGCGGTCGCGACGTCCTCGAAGAACGCGGTCCACGCCGAGGCTCCGTCGCAGATCTTCGCGCGCACCCCGCCGGTCCGTCGGACGAGCTCGCTGTAGGTGCGCCCGGGCGAGACCGGCTCGGTGCCGCCCGCGAACTCGCACATGACCGTGTCGTCGGTCTCGGAGCCCCACCCGTAGATGCCGCTGAAGATGTAGTCGTCGAAGAGGCCGCCCCAGCGGGGGTGCAGGATGCCCTCGGGCAGGGTCCGGGTGCTGGCGAAGAGGTGCCGGCCCGCCGCCGTCGTCTCGAACCAGTCGGCGGTCGTCACCGGATCGCCCATCACGCCGCCGCCCGGCTGCATGAAGCCACCGCTGCCGTCGGGGGCCACGAACCGCGCGTTGTCGTCGGTGACGACGACGATGGTCTTGGTCGCCTCGGGGCGCAGCAGATCATGCCAGGGGAGGCTCCCGAGCTGCATGCCGGACCCCGTGCCGACGTAGCCCGCGGTCTGGCCGAGGGTGCCGAGAAATTGCTCGAGCGGCTGCGTGCTCTTGATATCCACGTGGACGTGGAAGAAGCGCGGCCCGTCGCCGCAGTTGGCGTCGCCGGCCAGCGGCGGCGGGATGCAGACCTGGTAGCGGCGCTCGGAGCCGGACGTGATCATTCCGACGCCGCGCATGCTCAACATGATCACGCGGTAGTCGAGGTCGCGGCCGCCGATCAGCGCCGCGAAGTCGTTGAGCCCCGCCTGCACCTGCTCGATGGCTGGCCGCATGCTGACCGAGTTGTCGACCATCCAGATGATGTCGACCGGCAGCGGCTCGATGATCGCGCTCGCGGTCTGCGACGCGCACGCCGCGTCCGGGTTGAGCGGCCCCCGATCCGGCGGCGGCCCCCCGTCGGGCGGCATGTAGGCGTCGAAGGCCGGGGCCTGCCCATCGGGCGAGGCGTCACGCGCTTGCATGCCACCGTCCGCCGGGATGAGGGGCGGGCGGCCGCACGTGCATCCCCCGACGAAGACCAGCATGAGGAGCCATCGGCGATGTGCCACGGGGGCCAGAGTAGCAGCGCCGCACGTCCGCGTCCGGGTCGGGCACGACGTTCGCAGGATTGCTACCTTCGAGCCGTGCGATCGCTCCGCCTGCCGGCCTTCGCCCTCTGCGCGTGGGCGCTCTTTGCCCCGATCGCAGCCCACGCACAGCACGGCAGCGGAGGCTGGCGCGAGCTGGTCGATCCCGAGCAGCGCCTGGGCCTTCGCTACAAGGAGGACGGCCTCGCGAGGCTCATCGAGGGCCTCGGCGGACAGTCGCTGAGCCCCGAGCTCGGCGACCCGCCGGCGCACCTGCTCCTCGATCAGGCGCTGATCCGCTTCGAGCGCGCCCGCCGCCGGCTGCCGCGCGACCCGGAGCTCGCCCTCTTCATCGCCGTCGCGCTGACCCGCTACGAGCGGCCCGCCGAGGGGGGCGGCACCGAGCACCGCGTCGACGAGGCGATGGAGGCCTGGCAGCGTGTCCGCGCGATCGATGCGAGCTTCCACCCCGATCGCGTCGCGTTCGAGCTGGCGGCACTCCACATGCGCCGCCACGAGTTCCAGGAGGCGCGCGCGGAGTACGAGGTCGCGCTCGAGCACGCGGTCCCGGCCACCGTCGATCTGATGAACCGCTTCTACGTGGCCGCGCCGCTCGACGAGCGCGTGGCGAGCCTCTTCAGCACGATCGAGCCGCGCTCGATCCACGGCAACCTCGCCGAGGCCGCGATGCTGACCGGCGATCTGCCGAGCGCCCTGCGCCACTATCGCGCCGCGGCGAGCGACGCGGCCGATCCGGTCTCGCGCTGCCTCGCCCTCTGGGGCCTCGCGCTCGCGAGCGATCGCGGCGGCGCGCACGACGACGCGCTCCGCCACGCGGCGCGCGCGCTGCGCGAGGATCCCGTCCCGGCCGTGCAGCTCGGGAGCTGGCAGGCGGTGAGCCTGCGGCACGGCGCCTTCGCGGTCCTGCACCTCGCGTTCGTCTTCTTCGAGCCGCGCCACGAGATCCACGCCTACGAGGCCCTCGGGCACGAGGCGCGCGCGCGGCCCGCCGACGGCGCGGTCGACGCCGACGCTCTCCGCGCCGCGCTCCAGAGCTGGCGCTACTTCCTCGCCG
>JAEZBP010000582.1 GCA_023427125.1 Pseudomonadota bacterium
ATGCACGCCGCGCGTGGGTGCTGATCGGGCCCGAGGGAGGCCTCTCGCCCGACGAGCTCGAGAGGGCGCGCGCCCAGGGCTTTCAGACGGTCGCGCTCGGCGCCACGATCCTGCGGGTGGAGACGGCGGCCCCGGTGGTGGTCGCGCTGGTGATGGATCGCCTCGGCGGCCTCCGGCCCGTCGGAGGAGCAAGCACGTGAACGACGAGCAGCTCGGATCCACGGTGACCTTCGCGCAGGAGCTCGCCGCGCGCCTCGAGGCGATCGGCGAGCCGAGCGCTCCGCTGCCCGACGCGCGCGCGCTCGCACAGCTCGTGGAGGTGAGCTTCTTCGCCGGCCTGCACGAGGAGGAGGCGCGGCGGACCGAGCTCGCGCTCGCGTGGACGGAGGGGATGAAGGGCTGCTCGGCGGTGATCGAGCTCGCGAGGCCGGTGCCCGCGACGCCCAAGAACATCGCGAAGCTCGCGCCCGCCGCCAACCGCGACGCGACCTCGCTCGCCGTGCGCCCCGAGGGCGACGGCCTCGTCGTGTGGGCGCTGCTCCAGCACGGCACGAGCCGCCAGCTGCCCTTGATGATGCGCCTGCTCGCGCCGGGCGTGCTGCGCGCCGACTACCTCGGGGTGCCGCGGGCGCTCTATGCGCGCGGCGAGATCCTCTTCGTCGACGAGGCGCATCGGGTGGAGGCGCCGGCGCGCCGGCTGACCGAGGCGTTCACGTGCTGGCGCGAGGAGGCCGAGATCGACGCGCGGGCCGCGACGGTGACGCGCCTCGCGGCGCGCGCGCTCGAGCACGGGCACGGCGGGATGATCCTGATCCTGCCGGCGAACGCCGCGCCGTGCGGCGTTCGGATGCACTACGAGGTGGGCCCGGGGGCCGAGCTGCTCGCCGCGCACTACGCCGCGCTGATCGAGGGGGCGGCGCCGGCCGAGCGTGTCGCCCGCATCGCCGCGCCGCGCGGCGCCGACGATCGCGCGCACCTCCGCTACGACGGCGCGATCGATCTGGTCGCGGGGCTCACCGCGACCGACAACGCGCTCTTGCTCGACACCGACCTGCGGGTGCGCGGCTTCGGTGTGCAGGTCATCGAGAGCGAGGCGACGCTCCAGCCCTTCGAGCACCGCAACCCCTACACGGCCGACATGCACGTCGACGACATCTCGACGTTCAAGGGCACCCGCCACCCCGCGGGTGTGATCTTCTGCCTGAGGCAAGACGGCGAGGCCGCCGCGATCGTCGCCTCCCAGGACGGGCGCCTCTCGCTCGTCACCAAGGACGCCCGCGGCGTGGTCGAGGTGCTCGGCAGCTACGAGCGCGCCTTCGGCTGGCGCTGAGCTGTCGCTGGACGGGGACCCACTACCTACCCGGCTTTCGGGCTCGATCCGGAGCGGCCCACGGAAGCGCGAGGAGCCGCAGGTAGACCGCGCCGCTGAGCCTCGCGGCGTTGCGTCAGATCAGCGGAGGCTGGCAGTAGCTCTCGACGACGACCTCGTTGATGGTGTCGGCGAGGCTCAGGCTGCCATTGCGGACCTGGAGGAGGTCGAAGTTGCGGCCGTCGGTGGCCTCGGGGATCGGCTCGGCGCCGTTGTAGGGCGCGCTCCAGCCGGCCGGGACCTGGGACCAGTCGAGGCGGCGCGGGGTGCCGCAGCGACTGAGGAAGTCGAGGAGGCCCGGCGGGGAGAGGCGGGTGAACGAGAAGACGCGGGCGCGCGCCTCCTGCGCGGCGACGATCGTCTCTTCCATCGTGCGCAGCGCCGGGTAGTCGCCTTCGCGCGGGTAGTTGGTGCTGGTGGTGTCCCCGTCGGCGTCGCGATCGCCGTAGTTGTCCGGGCGCTCGATAAAGGTGTCGTCGGTGGCGACGATGATCACGCGCGTCGCGTTCTCCCGCCACGGGAACTCCGTCGCCGCCGCGTAGAGCGCGTCGAGGCTGTTCTCTTCGCAGATCGGGTTCTGGGTCGTGGGGCCGCTCGGACCGTCGCCCGGGTTGCGGTTGTGCGCGGTGTAGGTGTCGAGGAACTGGCGGAACGCCGCTTGGAGCGTCGAGGCCTCGGTGTGCACTCGGCCTTCCTCGAGCGAGCCGCCCAGCCCGAACGCGTGGCTGTCGGCGTACCCGATGAAGCCGAAGTGCGGGTCCGGCGCGAGCTCCGCTGCCGCCGTCACGACCTGCGCGACGTTCGACTCAAGGTCCTCCAGCACGAAGTTCATCGAGCTCGAGACATCCAACACGAAGACGATGTCGACGACGTCCTCACAAACCTCGGGCTCGGGCGGTGGGCCGCTGTCCGGCCGAGGCCCCGTGTCGGGCCAGACATAAGGCGGTCCCGCGTCGGGGATCGGCGTGGACATGCCGGCGTCCCGTTCAGCAGGAGCAGGTTGGCTCGCAGCACAGCCGAGCATCGAGAGCGCGCACAGGATGGAGAGCGGCTTCGTAGTCATAGGGAAACACAGTGTATACCTACGCGCGCCGAGTGCAAACCATGCGGCGGCGGCTGACCGGGCCCGTGCACCGGAACACGGTGTGTCCGCCCTCGACGGTGCTCGACCTCACGGGGCGCGACATCGTGATCGTGCTCGATCAGCGTGATGTCCTCGTTCATCACGGTGCTGCCGTAGCCGAGCTGCAGGCTCCGCGCGCTCAGCGCCGGGGCGAAGCTCTCGTTGCGCTCGAGGCGCGCGCGCTCGGCGATCGGATAGCCCATGCGCCCGCTCGATCGGCTGCCGAGGAAGCGCACGGGATCGACCGGCTCGTGCGTGGGCCCGGCGGACACCGGGATGGTGCGCCCCGCGAGGTCGGCGCGCGCGGTCAGCAGCGCGCCCCGCGTGTCGGCGATCGCCTCGGGCTCCGCCATGCGGCCCATGCCCTCTTCGCCGCTCGCGAGCGGCCCCGAGACCGGGCCGACGAGCTGCGCGCCGTCCTCCAGCCGAGCGACGTTGCGCTGGGTGGCGGGGTGATCCCACATGCGGTGGTGCATCGCCGGCGCAGCAGCGGCGCCGCGGTGTAGGCCTGCTCGCGCTCGGCGCAGGTCACGCCCAACACTGCCGAGCAAGCGTCGTCGCACGTCGTGTTGGGGCCAACGGCGTCATCGCCGGGGACGTTCGTGGAGCCGGTCGGACAAGCACGCACGCGTGGCCCCACACGCGCTCGTTCTCTCCACACAGCGTCCCGTCGCACGCGGTATCGGGGCCCGAGGCATCGTCGCCTCCGGCGTTCGGGGCGTCGGGCGGGCATGCTTCGCACGCGTTGCTCGTCACCCGCTCGTTCAGCCCGCGCCGCGTGGCGTCGCAGGCCGTGTCGGGGCCGCTGGCGTCGTCGCCCGCCAGGTTCGTCGTGCCGGCAGGGCAGGGCTCACAGGCGTTGGAAGCGACCCGCTCGTTCGCGTCGCACCGCACGATGTCGCAGCTCGTATCGGGGCCGGGCACACCGTCTCCCGCAGCGTTCGTGGCGCCGGCAGGACAGGGCACGCACCGGTTGCCCATCACCCGCTCGTTGACTCCGCAGAGCACGGGCATGCAGCTGAGGTCGATGCATGCGTCGGCGCCGGCGTCCACCAGCGACGCATCGTCCCCGGGTGGCACTCGCCGGTCGCCGCACCCCGCGATTGCGAGTCCCGCCCAGGCGAGCAGGAACATCCAAAGCGCACGACATGGTGTGCCGCTCGGCGGGGGTCGGGCGCGCGCACGGAGGTAACCGCGAGCAGGAGTGCGATGCCGAGCCCGCGGGGAGCCAACGAAAGGTCATCCGTGCCAGTCGAGCACCGCCTGTGCCATCGGCACGCGCGCCCCCGCGCCCGGCAGCGGCCCGCAGTGAGCAACGCGCTGCACGAGTCGTGCAAGGCTGCGGCCTCCGCCCACGCAGCGGCGTCTGCGCGCGCAAAACCTCGTGGGGTCGAGGCGCTCGGCAGCCACGATCTCGCGTTCGGCCAGCGCTGAAGGAGCGCAGCGTCGCGCGCCAGCGAAGACGTTGACACTGGCCGCGGCTCGCGGTGAACATGCGGGCGCCCGCATGGCGCGCCCACCGGCGCGATCGATCTCCCATCCTATCCCGCGATGTCTGCGCTCACCTCGCTCTTGGTTCGGGATGGCGTCGTCCCCGTCCGCAAGATCGAGGAGGCGCTGCAGCGGCAGGTGATCGCCGGCGGCGAGATCGAGACGGTGCTCCTCGAGCTGGACGCCCTCGCCGAGAACGTGCTCGCGGCCTATCGCGCCAACCTCCTCGGGCTGCCGCCGGCCACCCGGGCCGAGGTGATGACGGTGCCGGCCGAGGTCATCGGCCTCGTGCCGGCCGAGGTCGCGATCGAGCACGGGCTGATCCCGCTGGCCGTCGACGGGCGCGTCCTCGAGGTCGCGGTCCGCGCGCCGCTCCGACCGGAGCAGGAGGAGGCGCTCGGCTTCCTGCTCGGCTACGAGGTGCAGCCCCGCCTGGCCGCCGAGGTGCGCGTCGCGGCGGCGCTCGCGCACCACTACGGCGCGGAGATCTCCCCGCGCTTCGCGCGGCTGCTCGATCGGCTGCGCAAGCTCGACGCCGGGGCGCTCCCGCAGATCGGCGTGCGCGGCGCGCTCGCGCGGCACGCGTCCGACATCCCCTACAAGGACGTGGAGCCCTCGCCCTTCGACGCGCACTTCGAGGGGCAGACGCAGCCGCTCGTCCCGCTGGTGCTCGCGCCGGCCTCCGGCGAGGAACCGGCGCGCGAGGTCCGGCCGCGGCGGACCACCTCGCGGGGCCTCGGCGCGTTCGGCCGGCGCGAGCCGGTGGCCAGCATCCCCGACGACGACGACGAGGTGGACGCCGGCCCGGTGGTCTTCCCCTCGAAGGCCGAGCCGCCGCTCCCGCCCGCGAGCACCTGGGCGTCCGAGCCCCCGCCGTTGCCCGCCGAGGAGCCGCCGCCCCC
>JAEZBP010000599.1 GCA_023427125.1 Pseudomonadota bacterium
CTCCTCGCGGCTCTCGCCGCAGGCGGCGAGCACGAGGACGAGCGAGAGGAGGAGGGGAGAGGACCGGCGCATCGGGCGACGAGACTACCATCCCCGGCTCGAGGTTCGTGCCGGCTTCGGCGTGCACGGAGGGCGGGAGGTTGGGTATCTTTGGCCCCGATGCTTCACCGCTGTGGTCTCGCGGGCGCTCTCTTCTTCCTCCTCCTCGGCTGCGATCAGCGCAGCTCGCACACCGACGGTGGCCCCCTGAACGCCGACGGCGCGACGCCGCCGAGCTGCATGCCGCCGGCTGCGACCGCGTGCGCGACCGATCTCGGCAGCGCGCTGCCGGTCGACACGATGTTGAACACCACGGGCGCCGACGACTCGCACAGCGGCGCGAGCTGCGGGATGGGCCGGGGCGGCGACGGCGTCTCGGACCTGACGTTCCAGTGGACCGCGCCGCGCAAGGGCCGCTACGACATCTCGACCGAGGCCGCGTTCGACACGCTGCTGACGGTGCACACGGGCGCGTGCGGCGGCGAGGAGATCGCCTGCAACGACGACGTCTCCGGCTCGCGCCAGGCGCGCCTCACGATCGCGCTCGAGGCCTGCGAGACGGTGTTCGTCGTCGTCGACGGATTCGGCGCGAGCGACGTGGGCGCGGTGCGCCTCCGCGTGAGCGGGCGCGAGAGCGTCTGCGACGACGGCATCGACGACGACGGCGACGGGCTCGTCGACTGCGATGACGCGGACGACTGCCGCATCCGCGCGTGCGTGGAGGACGGCGACTGGCCGGCGCCGTGGAGCGACTTCGAGTGGGAGGTGCTCGCGCGGACGAACGAGGCGCGCGCGGCCGGCGCGGACTGCGGAGGTGAGCTCTTCGGACCGGCCGGCCCGCTCGAGATGGACGAGGTCATCCGGGTCGCGGCGCGCCTGCACTCGCAGGACATGGGCGCGCAGGACTACTTCGAGCACGACAGCCTCGACGGCCGCTCCTTCGCCGACCGCATGCGTGAGGCGGGCTTCGGCGGCCCGAGCCCGTGGGGCGAGAACATCGCGGCCGGCCAGCGGACGGCCGCGGACGTGGTGAACGGCTGGATGAACAGCCCCGGCCACTGCCGGAACATCATGAACCCGAGCTACAACGTCATCGGCATCGGCTACGCGGAGGACGACAGCTCGAGCTTCGGCACCTACTGGACCCAGGACTTCGCCGCCGGGCATTGAGCTCGCCTGGGCTTGCGGCTCTGTCTGCTGACGCGGGGCATGCCGGTGTCCAGCCGAGGGTGCACGCGCAGCTCGGCGTTCTGCTGTGTTGGCTGGCGAGCCCTTCGAGCGCCGGCTTGCCCGAGGCTCGCCAATTCCGACCCGCCGGAGGGGAGGTCAGGAGCTCTGGACTCACTCTCTGCCGAGAGCGTCGACGCGGCGCTGGACCTCCTCGGGAGAGAGCTCCTCGAGGAGCTTCGAGAGGATCCACACGTGCCCGAAGGGATCCTCGATCCGGCCCTCTCGGTGTCCGTAGAACTGATCCGCGATCGGAAAGATCCCCTTGGCGCCGCGCCTCACCGCCTCGGCGGCGGTGGCGTCGGGATCGTCGACCTCGAGCGAGAGGATCACCGGCGAGCCGCCGAGATCTTTCGGATCGCGGTTGTGGAAGTCGGGCGCGGCGTCGGTGAGCGCGATGACGGCCTCGCCGATCGCGAGGGCGGCCTGCACGATCGAGCCCTCCGGCATCGTGTAGCGCTCGAGCTCGCGGGCTCCGAACACCGCTCGGTAGAAGGCGATCGCGTCCGCGGCGCCGGCGACGACGAGGCGCGGCGTGAGGGGAGGTCGGCTCATGCTCCGGGATCTACCGAGCCGCCCGCTGCGCGTCGAGCTCCTGTCCGAGGCGGGTCACGCCTTGGTAGAGGAACGCGAGGTACTCGTGCAGCGCCTTCAGGGTGCGCGCGGAGCCGGTGGGCGTCGGCCCGCCCAGCGAGCCGAACTGCTGCGCGAAGGGCGGCAGATAGGCGGCGACGTCGTAGCCGAGGCCGTGGAGCGTCATCATCCGCCGCAGCAGGCGGTGCACGCGCTGGTCGATCTCCCAGAGCGAGCCCGAGAGCTGATCGGAGGAATGATCGGCGGCCGCGCCGGCGATCCCGCCCACCGCGACGGCGGCGAACCCTCCGGCCAGGAACATCACGTCGCTGCTCATCATGGCCGACGTGTCGAAGCTCGACTCCGCGGTGCGCGCGAGCGGGATCGCGCGAGCGACGAGCTGCCCGGTCTCGAGCAGGAGGTCGTGGGTGGCGAGGAGGGCCGCGCGCGGGTCGGGCGCCGGCCGCTCGCCGGCCTGTTGCTCGCAGCCCGGGCTGCAGAAGGGATCGCCGTACATCCACGAGTGCAGCTCGGTGACCCGGGTCGGGCTCTGGCAGGTCGCGCAGGGAAAGCAGAGCATCGCCTTCTCTACGCACCTCCCCCACGCGCCTTCCCTCGGGCGCTCGGAGGCGGTCGCAAGATCCCGGCGTCCGGGGAACGCCGAGCGGAGCGGATCCACGCTCACTGGACTCCGGGGACGGGGAGCGCCGGCCGGACAGAAGGACCGCATAGCTCGCCCGCGCGCGAATGCGCGCGCCAGCTAGCTCAGCGAGACCCCGTACGAGTGGAGGAGCGCGCCGCGGGTCGAGACGCGGAGCTGTGCGACCGCGCCGTGGGCCGGCGCGAGGAGGCCGTCGGTCGAGGGGAGGGCGAGCACCGCGCCGAGCGTCGCGACCACCTCGCTCGGCGTGAGGACGAGCGCGAAGGCGCCGCCCTCTTGCTCGGCGCGGAGCGCCTCGAACGCCTGCATCGGATCGTCGCCGAGCGGCTCCGCGACGAGATCGTCGCTCAGCGGGAGCGCGGTCGCGACGCCGGCCGCGCCGAAGCGCGCGATGCCGAGCCGCGAGAGGATCCGATCGGCGAGGTGCCGGTCGGCCGGCGCGGACGGATCGGCGGCGACCAGCGCGACGCGCGCGGTCGGCTCCGGCATCACCGTCGGCTCGAGGTCGGCCGGCTCGAGGTGCGTCGCGTCGTTGTAGAGCGCGAGCCGCGGCGCGCGCTCGAAGACCGCGCCCTCGAAGACCACGCTCTCGAAGACCACGTGGCTCAGCGAGGTGTTGCCGACGCCGACGAGCGGGCTGAGCCGCCCGCGCACCCCGAGCACCCGGGTGGCGAGCGCGCGCACCACGCCGCCGTGGGTGACGGCCAGCACGTCCTGGCCTCGATGCCGCCCCGCGAGCTCGTCGATCACCGCGTCGACGCGCGCCTCGAACTCGGCCATCGACTCGCCGCCGCCGATCCGCACCGGGAGGCCCGCCCGCAGGGCGCGCACCTCGTCCGGAAAGCGCAGGGCCACCTCCTCGCGATGGAGGCCCGACCACGCGCCGACGTCGACCTCGCGCAGCCGCCGGTCGGTCTCGGACACGCCGACCGCCTGCCCGGTCTCGAAGGCGCGCGAGAGATCGGAGGCGACCGCGCGATCGAAGCGGGCGCCGAAGAGCCGCTCGGCGAGCGCGCGCACCTCGAGCCGCCCGCGCGCGCTCAGCGGCACGTCGTGCTGCCCCTGCCACTGGCCGGTCGCGTTCCACGTCGACTCGCCGTGCCGCACCAACGTCAGCCTCACGCTCCCAGGCATAGCGCCGGTGCGTGCCTCTGGCCCTCGAGGAGTGAGCCGTGCATGCTCTCCGGCCGTGGCGGCGCTCACTCTGCGGGGGATCCGGAAGACGCTCGGGGACAACCCGATCCTTCGCGGGATCGATCTCGAGGTGGCCGAGGGCGAGCTCGTGGTGCTGGTCGGGCCGAGCGGCTGCGGCAAGAGCACGCTCCTGCGGACGATCGCGGGGCTCGAGCTGCCGGACGACGGCGAGGTCCGCATCGGCGAGCGTGACGTCACCCGCCTCGCGCCGCGCGAGCGCGACGTCGCGATGGTCTTCCAGAGCTACGCGCTCTACCCGCACCTCACCGTGCGCGAGAACCTCGCGTTCGGGCTCAAGCTCCGCAAGGAGAGCGCGCCGACGATCGCCGCGCGGGTCAGTGAGGTCGCGGCGATGCTCGGGCTCGAGCCGCTCCTCGATCGCTACCCGCGCCAGATGAGCGGCGGCCAGCGGCAGCGCGTCGCGATGGGGCGGGCCATCGCCCGGCGGCCCTCGCTCTTCCTCTTCGACGAGCCGCTCTCGAACCTCGACGCGGCGCTGCGCGCCGAGGTGCGCGTCGAGATCAAGCGCCTGCACCGCAGCCTCGGGCGCGCGATGATCTACGTCACCCACGATCAGGTCGAGGCGATGACGCTCGCCGATCGGCTGGTGGTCCTGCGCGCCGGCGAGGTCGAGCAGGTCGGCCCGCCGCTCGAGGTCTACGGCAAGCCGGCGAGCCGCTTCGTCGCGTCGTTCATGGGCAGCCCGGCGATGAACTTCCTGTCCGCCGAGGTCGAGGGAGGCCGGGTGAGGGCGCCGGGCATGGAGCTCTCGCTCGGCGCCGCGCCGGAGGGGCGCGTCGTCGTCGGCATCCGGCCGCACGACGTCCGCCGCGAGGCGGGCGGCGGCATCACCTTCCGCGTCGATGTCGTCGAGGCGATGGGCTTCGAGGCCTACGCGCACGGGATGGTCGGAGACAAGCCCTTCGTGGCGCGCCTCGAGGGCGACGACGCGGCGAAGACGTCGGCCGGGCAGACGCTCGAGCTCGCGGTGAGCGACGCGGGCGTGCACGTCTTCGACGCCGAGACCGAGCGCGCGATCGCCTGAGGGCGCGAGCGGCGAGCCTCGAAGGCACCGTCGATCGCCAGAATCCGCGGTCCTCTGGCCTCCCGGGCTCCCGAATCGCCGAAATTTGCGATCCGAACGGGCTTCCCGGGCGGGACGTGACCCATCTGCGGCCCGTGCCTCCCTCGACGATGCTCTGCATCGCCTCGTCGTCCCGGACCACAGCTGGGCCTCGTCGCGCTCCGCGATCCCCATCAGGATCTCCGCCTTGCACATCTCCGGGCGCCGAAGAAGGCGATCCGGGGGACGATCTGGCATCCTGCGCGCTCCCGTGCGTACCCGGCTCGCGACGCTCCTGGCTCTGACGCTCGCGCTCTCGAGCGGCTCGGGCGCGGCGCAGGACCCGGTGACGCGCGTCGTCGTCTGGCACGCGTACCGGCAGGGCGGGCAGGAGGAGGCGGCGCTCCGCGAGGTGGCGCGCGCGTTCTCGCGCGAGCACCGCGGCGTCCAGGTGAGGCTCGTGGCGCAGCCCTACGGCGCGTACGCGTCCAAGCTCGAGTCGGCGGTGCCGACCGGCAACGGCCCCGACCTCTTCATCGACGCGCACGAGCGCCTTCCGTCGTTCGTCGAGGGGCACATCGTCGACGGCATGGAGGAGGGCTCGCCGGACGAGGCGCTGCGCGCCCGGCTCGAGCCCGCACACCTCGAGGCGCTCACGGTGGACGGCGCGCTCTACGGCCTGCCCATCGCCATCAAGTGCGCGGCGCTCTACGTCAACGAGGCGCTCGTCGCCGAGGACCCCGAGACGCTCGAGGCGCTCGCCGCGCTCGCGCTGCCGGACGGGGTGCTGCCGCTCGTGATGGAGGCCGAGAGCCCCTACTACGCGGCCGCGCTGATCCACGGCTACGGCGCCGCGCTGCTCACCGAGGACGGGCGCTGGGGCCTGAGGGGCGAGGACGCCGAGCGCGCGCTCGCGCACCTCCACCGGCTCGTGCGCGAGGGCACCGTGCCCGAGGAGGCGAGCGGCGAGCTGATCCCGCGGCTCTTCGGCACGGGCGGCGCGGCGACCGCGATCAGCGGCCCCTGGCTCGCGCCGGATCTCCCGGAGGGCATGCGCTGGCACGTGCGGCCGCTTCCGTCGATCGGCGCGAGCGGCGGGCCGATGCGGCCCTTCGCGACCGTCGAGTCGATCTTCCTCGCGGCCCAGGCGCGGGAGCCCGACGCCGCCCGCGCGTTCGCCCGCTACGCCACGCTCGAGGGCGCGCTCGTCCGCGCCCGCGAGGGCCGGCAGATCGTCACCGACGCCGAGGCCTGGCGCGATCCGGCGCTCGCGAGCGATCCCTTCCTCAGCCGCTTCCGCGAGGCGGCGCGCCAGGCCGTCC
>JAEZBP010000618.1 GCA_023427125.1 Pseudomonadota bacterium
CCCCCCCACGGCCAGGAGCCGACGGCGGGGTGCGCCGACGACTTCCAGGCGCGCATCGCGCACCAGGTCCTGCGCGCGCTCGTCGTCTCGCGCGAGCTCGGGGCTCGCAACTAGCTAGCCCGGGCTAGGAGCTGGCGGGGAAGGCCAGGGTCACGTGGAGCGTGGCGTCGCGCGGGGCCGGCGCGCTGCGGCGGATGAGGAGACAGGGCTTCGCCTCCTGGCCGAGGCGAAGCGTCGCGCGCTGGACCGCGAGCTCGCCGAGCTCCTCGGTGCGCACCCTCACCCAGCCGTCGGGCGGGAGCGCGGGCGCGCCGTCGGGGTAGCGGAGGGAGTGGCCGTCGGGACCCTCTCGCTCGACCCACGCGGCCGCGACGCTCCGCTCGTCGCGCAGGGGCGCGAAGGCCGCCTCCCGCAGGGCGTCCTCCGATCGGAACGCGGAGTCCCCCAGCGCGAGCCGCCGCGCCCAGCGATCGTACTCGGCGAGCTCCGCGAGGTGCGGGTCGATCGCGGCGCGCAGGTCCGCCGCGTCGGCGGGGCCGCCGGAGCACGCCGAGGCGAGCGCGAGGGCGAGCGAGACGATCGCTTTGCGTGCGGCGCGCATCAGGCGGTTGGATCGCGATCGGGAGCCGAGGGGCTCCGCAGGCGTCCGGGGTGTCACGCCGCGGAGCGCCCCATGTCATCGAGCGGGCTGGTTGGGAGCGCCGCCTGGCCATATAACACCGCCCGCCCGTGACATCGCGGGCCGAGGGACCTGTCGGTGGCGTTGGTCGAGTTTCGGAGCGTGAAGAAGGCGTTCGGCCCGAAGGTCGTCTACGCCGACCTGAACCTCGACATCCACGCGGGCGAGGCGCTCACGATCATCGGCGGCTCCGGCATGGGCAAGAGCGTGATGCTCAAGCTGCTGATCGGGCTCTTGCGCATCGACGGGGGCACCATCCGCTTCGACGACCGCGTCATCAGCGACCTCCCCGAGGCGAAGCTCCTCGAGGTCCGCCGCCGTATCGGCATGCTCTTCCAGGGCGCGGCGCTCTTCGACTCGATGACCGTCCGCGAGAACGTGGCCTACCCGCTGCGCGAGCACACCCGCCCGACCGAGGCGGAGATCGATCAGCGCGTGGCCGAGTGCCTGGCGGACGTCGGGCTGCCGGGGATCGAGTCGCAGATGCCCTCGTCGCTCTCGAGCGGGATGCGCAAGCGCGTCGGGCTGGCGCGCGCGATCGCGCTCCGGCCGGAGGTGCTGCTCTACGACGAGCCGACCACCGGCCTCGACCCGATCGCGATGGAGCACATCACCGATCTCATCGTCCAGCTCAACGAGCGCTACCGCGTGACCAGCGTGGTCGTGACGCACGACATGCCGAGCGCGTTCCGCGTCAGCGACCGGATCGCGATGATCGATCGCGGGTACATCATCTTCCAGGGCACGCCCGACGACGTGCGCTACTGTGAGGACCCCCGGGTGCGGGACTTCATCGAGGGCAACGCGCCGGAGAGCGACGACACGGAGACCCTGCTCCGTTACGGTGGATGAGCGTCCATGAAGAGCGGTTCGAGCGAGCTCAAGGTTGGGATCTTCGTGACCGCCGCGCTGATCGTCGGCGGCATCCTGGTGTTCATCATCGGCAACCAGAGCGCGATGTTCGCCTCCAAGGTCCAGTACGTGACGGTCTTCGACCAGGTGAGCGGCCTCCGGGCCGGCAGCCCGGTGCGCATCGCCGGCATCGACGTCGGCACCGTCGAGGCGGTGAGCTTCGGGGAGGGGGGCCGCATCCGCGTCGTGGTGGAGGTGCGGGAGGACGCGTCCGAGTTCGTGCGCGAGGGCAGCACGGCCAGCGTCGGGAGCAAGGGCCTGCTCGGCGATCAGCTCGTCGAGATCACGGTGGGGCAGGGCGATCGCCTGCCGGCCGGCGCGACCATCCCGAGCGCGGAGGAGTCGCTGCTCGCGTCGTTCCTCGGCGATACGGGGACCGAGGCGGAGGGCATCGTCCGCAACCTGAACGCGACCACGGCCGCGCTCGCGCAGACGCTCGGCGATCCGCAGGTGCAGGAGGACATCCGCGGCATCACCCACAACCTCTCGACGATGTCGCGCCTGATCGCGGAGAACGACGGGACGGTGCGGCGCCTGATGGACGACCCCGCGCTCGCCGACGACATCCAGGGCACCATCCGGAGCTTCCAGGCGACCGGCGGCGAGCTCGAGCGCGCGGCCCGCGGCGTGCGGCAGATCGTCGGCGAGGTGCAGAACGGCGACGGCACCGCCCACCAGCTCATCTACGGGCAGGAGGGCGTCACGCTGATCACGAACCTCGCGGGGGCCGCGGGCGAGCTCGCGACGATCCTCCGCGACGTGCGGACGGGCGACGGCAACGCGCACGAGCTCCTCTACGGCGACGACGCCGGGGGCCTGATCGAGAACCTCACGGCGATGAGCGAGGATCTGCGCGTCATCGTCGCCGACGTGCGCGCCGGCCGAGGGACGATCGGCGGGCTGCTGGTCGATCCGTCGATCTACGAGGACGTGAAGCGGCTCGTCGGCAACCTCGAGCGCAACGAGATCCTCCGCGCGCTCGTGCGCTACTCGATCCGCGAGGACGAGCAGCGGCCGCAGACGCCGGCGCCCGCGCCGGTCCAGGGCGAGTAGCCGTGCGCGCGGCGATCGTCGTCCTCGCGGCGCTGCTGCTCGTCGGCTGCAGCGCCGAGCGGCCGGCCGCGCGCGTCCCCTCGCCGTCCGAGGATGCGCCCCGCCCGCTCGACGCGCGCTGGGTGGGCGACCCGACGGGCGATGCGCCGCTCGTGGTCTTGATGCACGGCTACGGCGCGGCCGGCGACGATCTGGTCTTCCTCGCCGAGCAGCTGCATGAGCGGCTCGGCGGCAGCGTGCGCTTCGCGCTGCCGGTGGCGCCGCTGCCGGGCCCGGCCAACGGCCTGGCG
>JAEZBP010000680.1 GCA_023427125.1 Pseudomonadota bacterium
GCCGAGCTCGACGAGCTCAGCGCGATCGCCGGCGTCGATCCCACGCCGTCGGAGCGCGCGACCGTCGCGGGCTGCGATCTGCTCGCCCGGAGCATCGTGGACGGGCGCATCCTCTTCGCGTTCGAGCGGGCGGCCGATCTCGAGCGCTGCTACCGGCTCCTCGACGCCGATCGCCGCCGCGCGCTGCACGCGCGCGCCGCGGACGTGTGCAGCGAGTCGGTCTACCTCCAGGAGGGCGTGCGCCACTGCCTCGCGGCGGGCGAGCACGCACGCGCGGCGGACCTCGCCGTCCTCGCCGCCGCCACGCTCTCGGCGCGACACGGCCACGCCGAGGCCGCGGCGCTCCTCGAGTCGTTCCTCGCGGCCGCGCCCGATCAGGCTCTGCGCGCCGTTGGGGAGCAAGCGATTCGCGCGCAGCTCGCCGAGCTCTACCGGATGATCGGCGAGTACCGGAGCGCGCTCACCCACGCGCGCGCCGTGTGGGCGGCGTCGCCCGACCAGCCGAGCGCCGCGCACCGCGTCGGCCAGCTGCTGACGATGGCCGGCGACCACGAGGAGGCGGCCGAGGTGCTGACCGGCGCCGCAGCGCTGCTCTCGTCGAGCGGGGCCGAGCGGGCGGGCGACGCCAAGGTGCTCGCCGAGCTCGAGGCGCAGCTCGCCGAGCTCCACTACCAGCGCGCGGACTACGACGCGGCCTCGGCGTGGGCCCAGCGCGCCCTGAGCGGCGCGGAGGCCGCGAGCGATCTCGTGATCGAGATCCAGGCGCGCAACGCGCTCGGCAAGGTCGCGCTCGCGCAGAAGGACCCGCGCGCGGCGATGGACCTCTTCGACGAGAACCGCGAGAAGGCGGCCGCCACCGGGCTCGGCCACCAGGAGGCGCAGGCCCACACGAACCTCGGCGTCGCCATGCTCGTCGCGCGCGATCTGAAGGGGGCCGAGCGCGCGTGCCTGATGGCGATCGACGTGGCCAGCCGCGCGAGCGACACGCGCGACCGCGCCATCGCGACGGAGAACCTCGCGGTCCTCGCGCACCTGAACCGCGACTATCGCAAGGCGCTCAGCTACTACCACCAGGCCATCGCGCTCCTGAAGCGCGTCGGCAACCGCGCGATGCTCGCGCGGGTCGCGCACAACCTCGGTGAGCTCTACTCGAGCCTCGGCGATCATGGCCGCGCCCGCACGCTCTCGCAGTACGCGCGGCGCGTCGGCGGAGAGGGCCTGCCCTCGCAGGTGGTCGGCGAGGGCCTCCTGCTCGAAGGCCGAATCGAGGCGGCCGAGGGCAACGTCACGAGGGCGCGCGCGGTCTTCCTTCGAGCGCACACGATCTTCCTCGAGCTCGGCTCGCCCCGCTCGGTCGAGGCCGCGCTCGAGCTCGCGAGGATGGCGCTCTACGACGGCGACGTGCCCGGCGCGCGCACGTTCCTCTCGGGGCTCCCGGTGGAGCTCCCGGCCAAGCACCAGGCGGACCTCGCGCTCGTCTCCGCCGATCTCGAGCGCGCGGCGGGCGGCGACACGCGCGCGCCCGCGCGGCGGGCGGTCGAGCTCGCCGAAGCCTGCGACGATCCGGAGCGGCTCCTCGCCGCGCTCACCTGCCACGCCCGCGCGCTCGGCGACGCCGGCGAGGTCGGCCTCGCGGCCCGCGTGCTCGAGCGCGCGCAGAAGCTCGAGGACGAGCTGACGAGCCACGTGCCGGACGAGTCGCACGCCGCGTGGACCGAGCGCCACGAGCGGGCCGAGCTCACGCGGGTGGCGGCCTCGCTCGCGTCGGCGTGGACCCGCACGCGCCACGAGTCGGTCCCGCCGCCTCGCGCGCTCACCGGGACGCACCTGACGACCGGATCGCAGCGGGCCGTCTCCCGCGGCGACGAGGCCGACGCGATCGCGCAGCCGAAGACCTCGGCGTGGCTCAAGAAGTACCCGAACCTGGTCGGAGGCTCGGACGCGCTCTCGGGCGTGTTCAGCGTCCTCGACCGGGTCGCAGGATCGGACGCGCTCGTGTTGGTGCGCGGCGAGAGCGGCACCGGCAAGGAGCTCATCGCCGAGGCGATCCACCGGAACTCGCCGCGGCGGCCCAAGCCCTTCATCAAGGTCAACTGCGCGGCGCTCGTCGAGACGCTGCTGCTCAGCGAGCTCTTCGGCCACGAGCGGGGGGCCTTCACCGGCGCGAGCGCGCGAAAGAAGGGCCGCTTCGAGCTGGCGGACGGCGGCACGATCTTCCTCGACGAGATTGGGGACATCTCGCCCAAGACCCAGGTCGCGCTGCTGCGGGTGCTGCAGGAGCGCGAGTTCGAGCGCGTCGGCGGCACGCAGCCGATCAAGGTGGACGTGCGGATCATCGCCGCGACCCACCGCGATCTCGAGCAGATGGTCGCCGAGGGCTCGTTCCGCGAGGATCTCTACTACCGCCTGCGCGGCGTGACGGTGGACATGCCGCCCTTGCGAGGGCGCTTGGCGGACCTCCCTCGGCTCTCCGACCACCTCCTCGCGCGCATCGCCGAGGAGCGCGGAGAGCCGAAGAAGACCATGAGCCCCGCTGCGATCGCGTGCCTCGCCCGCCACCGATGGCCCGGCAACGTGCGCGAGCTCGAGAACGTGCTCCGATCGGCGACGCTCTTCGCGGACGGCGCCGTGCTGCTCCCCGAGGACTTCGCGGCGTTCGCGGAGAGCTTCGTCCCCCCCGAGGCGCCGGCAGCGCCGCATGCTCCCGAGAAGAGCGGCGCCGAGGTGGCGGACGCCTCGCTGCCGATCGAGAGCCTCGCCTTCGAGCGCATCCGCGGCGGCGCGACGTCGCTGCTCGAGCTGAAGAAGTCGATGGAGCGCGAGTGCATCGTGCGCGCGCTCGACGAGACCGACGGGAACATCACCCGCGCCGCCACCCTGCTCGGAATGAAGCGGCCACGCCTCTCCCAGCTGGTGAAGCACTACGGCCTGAAGGCGGAGGACTGAGCCATGAGCCACCTGCGGATTCTCCTCCTCCTCGTGTCTCTGGCCCTCGCCGGCTGCGTCGGCGCGCCGAGCTCGTTCGGCGGCGCCAGCTCAGGCGTGCTCGAGATCGACAGCGGCACGGAGGCCCTCGGCTCCCTCGGTGACGACGAAGAGTGGCAGGAGGCGCCGGCCGGCTGCGAGGACCTCCTCGACTCCGAGCGGCTCACCTTCATGCTCGCCTCGCTGCACGATCATCTCGTGGCCGCGGTCGACAGCAGCGGCGACATCGTCTGCGTCGACACCGTAGAGTCGGTGCAAGCGGAGCTCGAGGAGCAGGGCGAGGAGGAGCGCGCCGCCGAGCTGGGCGACAGCTTCCTCGTCGCGCTGACGATCGCGGCGATGCCCAACTCGGACCTGCGCGCCGCGGACCCGACGCCGCAGCCCAACACCGAGCTCCCCTCGATGAGCCCGCGGATGGGACCGCAGGAGGGCGACCCTACGCCGCAGCCGAACACTCAGCCATGACGAGCTTCTGATAAAGGCTACGCGTCCACGGAGAGTTGACGTATCCTTCGCGGCATGGGGGGCAGCCCGAAGCACGGAGCCAGCGCCGACGAGGAGCCGCGGGGCCCGAAGCCTCCGACGAACCACGCAGAAGCGCCGGGCGCACGAAGGCCCGACTCCTCGCACAGCGCGATTCGTCCCACCGCTCCGCGAGCGCCGGGCATCGCGAAGCCAGCGCTCCCTCCGCCGCCTCGCGTGCTCGCCAAGAAGGAGACCGCTGCACCGGTGTCGGCACCGGAGCAGAGCCCGCCCGCGAGCCCGCCCGCGAGCTCGCCC
>JAEZBP010000748.1 GCA_023427125.1 Pseudomonadota bacterium
GCCCACGCGAGACCGATCAGCGCGACCCCGGCGAACGCCCAGCGCCAGCTCCCGAGCCACGCCGCGAGCGCCGTCGCGAGCACCGGCGCCAGCATCGCGCCGAGCGAGGTCCCCGTGTAGAGCATCCCGAGCCCGCGCGGCCGCTGCGCGGGCGGCAGGACGCGCGAGATGGCCGCGGTCGCGCCGGGGAACGACGGCGCCTCGGTCACGCCGAGCGCGAAGCGCATCACGAACAAGATCGGCACCGACATCGCGAGCCCGTGCGACGCCGAGACCAGCGACCAGACGAGCACCGCGACGACCAGCCCGCGCCGCACGCCGAGCCGCTCGAGCAGCCGCCCCGCGATCGGCGTCGCGAACAGATACGCATACGAGAACGCCGCGGCGATCCACCCGTACGCCTCGTTGCCGATCTCGAGCTCCTCGCGCACCGACGGCGCGAGCACCCCGAGCACCTGCCGGTCGAGGTAGCTGACCGCCATCGTCGCCGTCGCGACCACGGTGATCGCCCAGCCACGACCGAGGCTCGGCGCCGAAGCCATGGCCGCCAGTCAACACACGACCGAAGACCACCGTCAACGCCGGCGGTCCTCGGTCGTGCATCGCTGCGGTCACTCCACGCAGCGCTCAGGGCGCCGGCAGCACGCGCACGCCGTAACCCGCCTGCTGCGCGGCCATCACGCCGTAGGCGATCTCGTCTCCTCCGAGGCCGTCGACGTCGCCGAGCGCGACGCTCCGCACGCTCGCTCCGCCGGGCGGAACCACGCGCGAGAAGTCGCCGACGCCGAGCTCGTCGTCGCGAACCTGGAACGTCATGAGCTCGAGCCGCGAGGCGCCGCCGCCCGACACGCCCACCGCGAGGGTTGGATAGCCTCTCGATCTGTCGATCGCCCCGATCGCGAGCGACGCGATGGACTCACCCTGCCAGTCGAAGCCTCCTCCGAGCGTCGTCGTGTACCCCGCGGCCTCGTCGATGACGCCCCAGCGCGGGTCGTGGGCCACGAGGACGTCCCGGCCGAAGACGATCTCCGCCACGCCGTCGCGGTCAACGTCTCCCACCGCGACGTGCCGGACGATGCCGGTCATCCACCCGCTGCCGATCGCGCGCGACGCGAGCGCTCCGTGGAGCTGATACACGTAGAGGCGCGCCCCGGACTGCGCGTCCCGCGAGACGACGAGCTCGTCCAAGCCGTCGCCGTCCACGTCGCCGAAGGCCGCGTCGCTCGCGCGCACACCGGCCGCCCACCCCGAGCCGGAGCTGTGCCTGAGCTCCATGGGGTGCTCGTTCACGAACCCGCCGCCGGCCGCGTAGCGGTAGACGTACCAGCGAGCGCCCGAGACCGCGTCGCGCGTGACCGCCAGCTCCTCTTGGCCGTCTCCGTCCACGTCTCCGAAGGCGACGTGGGTCGCGCTGATCGGCGCGGGCCAGGCCGATCCGCCGAGGGCGGGATCGCCTGGAGGCCGAGGGGATAGTCGTCGTAGTCGTTGCAGCTGTTGCCCAGGTCCGCGCAGACCTCATCGCCCGGCCAGCTCGCGAAGGTCGGCGTACTGAACCCCGGCGCGTTCACGTTCGGCCGCTGCCCGTCGACGTAGAGCACGGCGTAGGGGTTGGCGGGGACGTAGCGGACCCGCACGCCGGAGGGAAACTCGTAGTCGTTCAAGGCGGCGTAGCGCTGCACGAGCTGGCCGCCCGCCGACTGCCCCGCGAAGATGATCTCTTGCAGGTCCGGCATCCGGGACAGCGCCAGGTCGAGCAGCCGCTCGAGCAGCTCGAAGGAGCTCCGCGCGAAGGGCGCGCCCGGAAGCGACGAGAGCCCACCGATCGCCCAGTCGTGCTCCGGGCCACCCGATCCCCACTGGAAGAGCCCCTCGAGATCCGCCTCGCGGTGCGTCAACGCTCGTGCGCGTCCGGTCCCGCCCGCGAGGTCAGCGCGATCGGCCTCGCCTCGGGTGCGGCCAAGATCGGATCATCCCGCATCCCCGTCCCGAACGCCGAGGGGGCGCGGCTGGCGCACCAGATTTCGTGCGCATCGCCGGTCGACCAGCACAGCGTCTCCCCGCCGAGCGCGAGGGCCCGCACATCCGTCGCCGGCGACGCAGCGGTGCTCAGCGCTCTCAGATGAGGAGCACCCCAGCACGCCAGCGCGCCATCGGCGGTGATGACGCAGCAGCCGTCGCCCGCGCAGTCGATCGCGCTGGCCTTCGCGCGCAAGGGGACCGGGAGCGGTAGGCCACCGCGTGTGCAGGACACGGCGCGGTCGTCGTCGATGACGCAGACCACCTCGTTCGTCACCACCACCTCGCGCGCGCGAGCGAGGCCCTCGGCGCGCGTCGCGGTCAGCGCGTCGGCGCCTCGTCGCCCGGCCGGCGCGCCCCAGAGCCAGACCGCACCGTCCGGATCCACACATGCGCCGGCGTCGAGACGCGCACAGCGGAGCTCGTGACCGGTCTCCGTCATGACGAGGCGGGGCCCGCAGATCGCGGCTCCCCCGAGCGACGACGGGAGGCCCCAGCACTCGACGCGCCCGTCATCCAGCAGCGCGCAGGTCAACCCGCCGTCAATCGCGATGTCCGTGGCCGGCGCGAGGAGGCGCACCGGGTGATCGACCTCGTACCGCACCCAACAGGTCTCGAACCCGAGCAACCCATCGCCGCCCTCGCGCCCGGAGCAGTGGACGGCTCCGTCTTCGTGGAGAACACAGATGTGTCTCGAGCCGGCGGCGACGGCCCGCGGCGCGTCATGGACGGCGATGCGAGTCACCGGAGAGCGCTCCCACTGACGCGTGACATCGACGCTTGGAAACCTGGGGAGATCCCAGGTGCTCCCCCAGCAGAAGAGCTCGTCGGCATACGCCGCACACTGGACGAGCCAACCCACGACGATGCTGCGGTGGTGAGCGAGCTGCGGGGGAAGCGGAGCCGGCGATGACGCCGCATGCGATGCGGTCTCCTGAGCGACCGGCGCCGGATCGTCCGGCCCGCACGCGAAGAGCACCACCGCCGCGACCACGAGCCTAACGGCCACGCGACGAAGTCCACTCCGAGTCGTCCGGGATGCGGTCGTAATAGACGTGACTCGGATCGGGGCGAGGCGGGGTCGCGCAACCGAACGTCGGCGCCTCGACCCACATGCCGACACCACGCTGATCCGTGGTGCTCGCGAGGTTCCCGCGGAGCCCCCGGACGCGCACCCGCCAGACCGCATGCAGCTCGTCGAGCAGACGCTGCCCCAGCCCCCCGTACCCGGTGCTGCACGTCAGCAGATCGACCCGCCCGATCCGTTCCCTCCGCAGCGCCTCGCCGATCCGGACCACTGTGTTCTGCTCCCCGGTGAGATCGGCAGCGGGTCGACTGCGGATCTGCAAGAGCATCTCGAGGGTGACCCGGAGATGCCGGCTCGGTGCGAGGTCCACCCACGCGGTGGCGCTCACAGTGGCCGCATCTCCATGACCCACCAGAATGCCGATGGCGTTCCGCGGTCCCGCCCAACGCGCCGCCTCGCGATAGCCCTCGAGCGTGCTCGCGAGCATCTCCTCACCGGCCGGAGCCGGGTGGATCCGCACCAGCAAGACCTCCTGGCTGCGGTCCGCTCGGGTGGGCCCGTCGTCCGGCGTGAGCCGGCCGTCGCTCGCATCGAGCTGCTCCGCCCAGGCACGGTTCTGCCGGAGCAGTCCGGCATCCGCGTCGTCGGCCCGGGCATGCTGCGGAATGAAGCTCCCGTGCGCAGTGAGGATCACGTAGCGGCGTGACATTCGGCTCCCTCCCTTGTGCAGGCTGCCATCGACCGGTCGCCGCTCGATGGTGCACCGCACGACGACAAGGCGGTGGGCATTAGAGCGGAGATCGACGCGCCAGACAACTCATCGTTCGCGACGGATCGCTCGTGACATGGCGAGCTATTCCGCGCTCGATCGCGTCGCATTCGCCTGTGGCGCCGCCGTCTCGAGCGGACGCTCGCCC
>JAEZBP010000791.1 GCA_023427125.1 Pseudomonadota bacterium
GCGGTGTGCCGCGCGCCGACACGACCTCGCCGTCGGCCAGCGCGAGCTGGCGCCGCGGCGGCGGCGTGGGCTACCCGGACTCGGTCTCGCCCGGCGGACCGTGCACGACGCGGGTCCGCACCCGCGCCGAGCTCGAGGCGGCGCTCGCCGCTGCCGAGCCCGAGCACGTGGTCTACGTCGAGGACGACGCCCGCATCGATCTCACCGGCGCGCCGACGATCTGCATTCCGGCGGGAGTCACGCTCGCCAGCGGGCGTGGGCGCGGCGGGTCGCCCGGCGGCCTGCTCTTCGCGACGGTCACCACGAGCACCGCGACGCTGCGCGCCTGCGGAGACGACGTCCGCCTGACCGGGCTGCGCCTCTTCGGCTCGGAGCCCACGCAGTGCCCGCCCGAGTGGCCGGATCGGTGCACCGGCGAGGACCGTACCGGCGGCGTGAACTGCCGTGACTGTATGCCGCGCTCGAGGGCGATCAGCGCCTCCGGGGTCGACCGCCTCGAGGTCGACAACAACGAGATCGCAGGCTGGACCTACGGGGCCGTCGAGCTGCGAGACTCGCTCGAGAACCACATCCACCACAACTACCTGCACCACAACCAGCGCCAGGGCCTGGGCTATGGCGTGGTGCTCAGCAACGTCACGGACCCCGCCGACGCGCTGATCGAGCACAACCGCTTCGACGCGAACCGCCACTCGGTCGCGGGCAGCGGGGCCGTGGGGCACAGCTACGAGGCCAGGGAGAACCTCGTCCTGCCCACCGCGAATGGGCACGTCTTCGACATGCACGGCATCGACGAGGCGACCGGTGACGGCACGCCTTGGGCCGGCTCCGAGATCCTGATTCACGGCAACACGGTGCTGCCGGCCAGCGCCTCCGCGGTGGTGGTGCGAGGGCGTCCCACCGCGGGCGCGTGGATGTGGAACAACTGCCTGGCCCGATCGAGCAGCGACACCTCGTTTCGCCAGACCCGCTTCACCGGCAACTTCTACCCCGACCGATCCCCCGCCGGCCCGAGCACGAACGAGTACGGCCGCTCGGCCGCGCAGTGCGAGACGCTCCGCTTCTGCGCCTCTTCGGCGGGCGAGGGTCCGTGGGAGCTCCTCGCCCCGTCCTCCTACGGCGTCGCTTCCCTCGCCCTCGCCGACTTCGACGGAGACGGAGAGGCCGATGTGTTCCGGACCGACGGAGCGCGCTGGCATTGGTCCCGCTCGGGGCGAGGCGCCTGGGCGATCCTCAACACGTCGGCGACGACGCTCGCGAGCTTGGCGTTCGGCGACTTCGACGGCGACGGGCGCGACGACGTCTTCCGAGCGACCGGCAGCGAGTGGCAGGTCTCGTACGGCGGCGCGAGCCCGTTCACGCGCATCAACACCTCGAGCGCCACCCTCGGCGCGCTGGCGTTCGGAGACTTCGACGGCGACGGCCGCACCGACGTCCTCCGAACGACCGGCACCGAGTGGCAGATCTCACGCGGCGGCGCCGGATCCTGGACCCGCATCAACACCTCGGGCGTGACGCTCGCCAGCCTCGCGATCGGCGACTTCGACGGAGACAGTCGGGACGACGTCTTCCACGGCACGGGCAGCGAGTGGCAATTCTCCTCCGGCGGCGCGGGCCCCTGGGAGCGACTCAACGCCTCCTCCACCCTCGCCGCGAACCTGGGCTTCGCCGATCTGGACGGCGACGGTCGCACCGACGTCTTCCGCACCGACGGCTCGCGCTGGCACGTCGCGCGCGGCGGCCGCGGCGCCTGGCAGACCTTGGCGGTCGCGAGCGAGCGGCTCGCCGACCTCCGCTTCGGAGATCTCGACGGCGACGGACGCGCCGACGTCTTCCGCACCGGCTGCCTCTGAGTTGGCCTTGCGCGCGCTTCGCGAGCGCGCGGTCGAGCGGCACGGACTTTCCGTCCTGTCGGCGCTCCCCTTCCCCGGCGTCCAGCGGAGGGAGAGCGCTCCGCTCGGCGTTCCACGTACGTCTGACTGAGGTTCGGGCACGCGGGTCAGCCGGCGCGCCGTCGCGTCCGTTCGCTCACGAGCGCGTCTTGCGGCGCTTGCGGATCCCCGGCGGGCGGCTCTTGCGCTCGGGCTCCGCCGCAGGCTCCTCGTTGCGCTGCTCGATTCCCAGCTTGAGCCGCCGCGCGACCGCGACCTGCTGGCGGCGCTTGTAGGCGTCGTGGCTGGCGTCGCCCATCTCGTTGGCCTGCTCGGTCTCGCGATCGATGATCTGGAACTCGGTCTGACCGAAGATCACCTGCCCGAGCGCCCACGCCGCCGGCGGGGCGTGATCCATCACCTCTTGCGGGACCCGGACCGGCATGTCGACGACGAAGTGCACCACGCGGTAGGTCGGCGCCGTGAACTGGTTGTCGATCCGCGGCCCGTCGGCGCGCTCCTCGAAGTCCGGCGAGAGCTGCAGCTGCGGCAGGAGCGCGCTCAGGTGCGTGTGCGACTCGCAGTAGCGGCGGAAGGGGAAGAGCGTGTTCGTCGACTCGCCGGGCACCACGTAGTTGAAGGGGAACACGTGGCGCATCAGGTAGTTCAGCGTGGGGAAGATGTCCTCGGGCGCCCGCGTGACGATGCGAAAGCGGAGCTTGTCGTAGATCTGCGCGGCGTGCGTCTCGGGCTTGCTGAGCAGCTTCGTGTAGAGCGAGTCCTTGTTCTTGCGGCCGCCGATGAACTCGAGGATCGGGAAGCCGCGCGCGAGCATACCGCCGATCACGCGGTAGACCTTCTGCTCCACCAGGTGGAAGAGCTCCTGGTCGGAGATCGGCAGCATGAACAGCAGCTCGCGCGCCTCGAGGTGATGGATGATGTGCATCACCTTCAGGATCGTGCAGGCGCAGAGCTGCCGGTGGCCCTTGCCCGACGCGAGCATCAGGAGCTCGGCGACGTCCTTCTGCGCGACCGGCTTCGGGATCGGGAACTCGAAGTTACGGCGCAGGTAGCTCACCGCCGCGTTCTTGATCGCCTCGGCGCGCGCGTGGTGCGCCGGCTGCGCGAGATCGAGCTCGTGGGCGGCGAGAAACTCGTGCACCTCGTGCGGCTCGATGAAGTTCAGGCGGTGCCAGTCGATCACCGACCCGCCATGCAAGACGAGCCGGATCCCCTCGAGCTCGGAGAGGCTCAGCTCGTCGAGCGGGCGGAGGCGATCGTTCGTGGAGCTCGTCATGGGCCCCCGGAGGGTAGCCGCGAAAGCGGGCGAGCGGGCGATCTCAAAGGCTGTCGCAGTCGCGGCTCCGGGGTCGTACCGGAAGAGCCGAGCGGAGCGGCTCCGCGCGCACGGGACACCAGGGACGGGATGGGCCGCCTGGACGGAAAAGGCCGCGTAGCTCGGCCGCGCGCGCCAGCCAACTAGCTCAGCGGCGGGAGGAGGAGCTCGAGGCGTCGGTGGAGCGCGTCGCGGCGCTGGCGCGGCCGAGCGCGAGGGTGCCGAAGAAGATCCCGACGGTGACGCCGAGGACCAGGAGGTTGCCCCAGAACGCACCGTTGCAGCCCATGAGCGAGAGGCCTGCGAGCGCGAGCGGAATCGTCCTGGTCACCGGTACCTCCATGCTGCTGCCGTCGGCCAACCGTTCTCTGCCGGCGCGGGCCTCGAGTACGTCGATGTAGGTAACATCCCACACCGCGGCTCGAGGCGTCCAGTTTCTATCAGAGCCTTCTGGGCCCCGCTATGGCGAAATGTGGCGGGGACGCGGGTACGTCTTGCCATTGCCGGGCGACGCGCGAGACTACACCCGCGATGAGCCAACAGAAGCCCGGTAAGGGTGCTACCGAGCGCCTTCCTCTCCTCCCGCTGCGCAATTCGGTCCTCTTTCCGGCCTCCGTGGTGCCGGTGAACGTGGGGCGCCCGCGCTCGGTGAGGCTGATCGAGGAGTCGTTCGGGCGCGACCGGCCGACCATCGGGGTCGTGGCGCAGCTCTCCGCCGACACCGAGGATCCGACGTTCGATCAGATCTATCACCTGGGCACCGTGGCCCGCGTGCTGAAGGTGATCCGCCTCAGCAGCGGCAACTACTCGGTGGTGCTCCAGGGCATCGCCCGGATGCGCATCGAGGCCGAGCACGGCCGCGACCCGTTCATGAGCGCCACGGCGACGCGCATCCACGAGCCGCCGGTGCGCGACGTGGAGGTCGACGCGCTCGCGGCGCACCTTCGCACCCTCGCCAAGAAGCTCCTCGACATCCTCCCGCACCTCCCGCGCGAGGCCAGCGCGGTGCTCGAGAACGTGCACGATCCTGGCGCGCTCGCCGATCTGGTCGCCTCGAACCTCCCGATCGGCACGGCGGCCAAGCAGCAGGTGCTCGAGCTGCTCGACGTGCGCGAGCGGCTGCGGAAGGTGACCGAGCTCGTCGGCCGGCAGTCCCAGGTCTACGAGGTCAAGAAGGAGATCTCGACGATGGTGCAAGAGGAGATGTCGCGCAGCCAGCGCGAGTTCCTCCTGCGCCAGCAGGCCAAGGCCATCCGCCGCGAGCTCGGCGAGGCCGACGACGACGACGAGATCGAGAACCTGCGCGACAAGCTCGCGCGCGCCGAGATGCCGTCGGAGGCGGACAAGGCCGCTCGCCGCCAGCTCAAGCGCATGCGCTCGATGAACCCGGCCGGCGCCGAGTACCAGGTCGCGCGCAACTACGTGGAGTGGCTCGCCGATCTGCCGTGGGCCAAGAGCACGCCGGTGCGGCTCGACGTGGGCGAGGCGCGGCGCGTGCTCGACGAGGACCACCACGGCCTCGAGCTCGTGAAGAAGCGCATCCTCGAGTTCATCGCGGTGCGCAAGCTCAAGAGCGAGATCCGCGGGCCGATCCTCTGCTTCGTGGGCCCGCCCGGCGTGGGCAAGACCTCGCTCGCGAAGTCGATCGCGCGGGCCACCGGCCGCAACTTCGTGCGCGTCGCGCTCGGCGGCGTGCAGGACGAGGCAGAGATCCGCGGCCATCGCCGCACCTACGTCGGCGCCTACCCGGGGCGCATCATCGCGGGGCTCAAGCAGGCCGCGGCGCGCAACCCAGTGATGCTGCTCGACGAGGTCGACAAGCTCGGCAACGACATGCGCGGCGATCCGGCGAGCGCGCTCCTCGAGGTGCTCGACCCCGAGCAGAACTCGACCTTCACCGACCACTACATGGAGGTCCCCTTCGATCTGTCGCAGGTGCTCTTCATCGCGACGGCGAACCGCCTCGACACGATCCCGCGGCCGCTCCTCGATCGCATGGAGCTCATCCAGCTGCCCGGCTACACGCGCGACGAGAAGCAGGCGATCGCCAAGCAGTTCCTCGTGCCCAAGCAGCTCAGCGAGCACGGGCTCACCCCCGAGCGGCTCGAGTTCGCCGACGAGGGCGTGGACTTCATCGTCGACCACTACACGCGCGAGGCCGGGGTACGGAACCTCGAGCGCCTCGTCGCGTCGGTGTGCCGCGCGGTGGCGGTGCGGCTCGCGGAGGGCGAAGACGTACAGCAGGTGGCCGGTCCCGAGTACATCGAGGAGGTCCTCGGCGCGCCGCGGCACGAGAAGCAGGTCGCGGAGAAGGTCGGCCGCCCGGGCGTCTCGACCGGCGTGGCCTGGACACCCGCCGGTGGCGATCTCCTCTTCGTCGAGTCCACGCAGATGCCCGGCACCGGCAACCTCCACCTCACCGGCAGCGTCGGCGACGTGATGAAGGAGTCGGTCCACACCGCGTTCACCTACATCCGTGCGCGCGCCGAGGCGCTCGGGCTCAAACCCGACTTCTTCTCGAAGACCGACATCCACCTCCACCTGCCCGGCGGCGCGATCCCGAAGGACGGGGCCGCGGCGGGCGTGGCGGTGTTCGTCTCGCTCGCCTCGGTCCTCACCAAGCTCAACGTCCGGCCCGACATCGCGATGAGCGGGGAGCTCACCCTGCGCGGCGCGGTGCTGAGGGTCGAGGGCATCAAGGAGAAGTGCCTCGCGGCGCACCGCGCCGGCCTCAAGCACGTGCTCCTCCCGGCGCGCAACGAGCCGGACCTCGAGGAGGTGCCCGAGGCGATCAAGCGCGAGCTCACGGTCCACCTGATCTCACGGATCGACGAGGTCCTCCCGCTCGTGCTCGAGCTGCCGGCGCCGCCCGGCTCCGACGGACACGAGCAGCCCATCGCGGTTGGGTGAGCCCCGAAATCATCACGCGGTCCGGCGCGTTGTCCGCTGCTCGGATGAGCAGCGGAGCGATGACCGGCGGAGGGGCTGACCCGTGCGACGCACGCTGAGGCAGCGCTCCACGATCGCGGCGCTGATCGTGGCGGGGGTGACGGGGCTCTTGCTCTGCCTCTCGCCGCTCTTCGGCACGCCGGGGATCGAGAGCGCGCTCGTCCTCGGCGTCGTGCTCCCGCCCTTCTGCGGCGCGATCGGCGCGCGCGTGGTGGATCGCCTACGCAAAGAAGGCGGCGCGCCGGAGGCGGCCGAGCTCTTCGCCGACGCGGTCGCCGGTGCACTCGCGGTGCTCGCGGTCCCGGTGCTGCTGCTCGCGCTCAACACGCTGCGGGTGCCGGTCTGCGCGCCGGGCGAGGGGCTCGCCTTCCTGCTCCTCGGCCCGACGATCGGCGTGGTGCTCGCCGCCACGATCGGGGTGGTGGTCGGCATCTTCGTCTCGCGCCCGCGCCTCGCGACGACCGTCGCGGTGCTCGTGCCCTTCGTCGCGATCGGCGTCGCGCTCTACCGCTTCTACGCCACCCCCGCGATCTTCGCGTACGGGCACTTCTTCGGGTACTTCCCGGGCACCCTCTACGATCCTGACATCACCATCACGCTGCCCTACGCGACCTTCCGAGGGATCGGGCTCGCGTGGATCCTCGGGCTCTGGGCCGCGGTCGCAGCGCTGTGGAGCCCGGAGGTGCTGCGCCCCTCCGTCGGCGTCCTGATCGCCCGCTGGCGCATGGGGCTCGCCGCGCTCGTCTGCGTGGTGGCCGCGATCGCCGGCGGCGCGAACGGCAACGAGCTCGGGCATCGCAGCAGCGCGGGGTCGATCGGCGAGGCGCTCGGCGGCCGGCTCGAGAGCGATCGCTGCCTCGTCCTCTTCCCGCGCGAGATGCCGCGGCGAGACGCGCGCCGGCTCGGCGAGGACTGCGACGTGCGCGTCGAGCAAGCCGAGCGGGTGCTCGGCGTGACGCAGCGCGAGCGCGTGACGGCGTTCTTCTTCCGCAGCGCGGAGGAGAAGCGCGCGCAGATGGGCGCCTCGAACACCTACATCGCCAAGCCGTGGCGCAGCGAGGTGTACCTGCAGACCGGCGAGTGGCCGCACCCCGTGCTCTTCCACGAGCTCGTCCACGTGGTCGTGGGCAACGTGGGGCGAGGGCCGTTCCGCATCGCGGGCAGCCTCGGCGGGCTCCTGCCCTCCCCGGCCATCATCGAGGGCGTCGCGGTGGCGGCCGCCTGGGCACCGCAAGGCGGATTGACGCCCCACCAGTGGGCGCGCGCGATGCTCGACGCCGACCTCGCGCCGCCGCTCGAGAGCGTGGAGGGGCTCTCCTTCCTGCTGCAGCCGGCCAGCCGCGCGTACACCGCGAGCGGCTCGTTCGTTCGCTTCATCCTCGACACCGAGGGCAGCGCCGCGATCCGCACGCTCTACCTCACCGGCGACTTCGAGGAGGCGCTCGGCCGGCCTCTCGCCGACGCGGAGCGCGACTGGCACCGCTTCTTGCGCGAGGAGGTCGAGCTCACCGACGAGGCTCGCGCGCTCGCTCGCCTTCGCTTCGAGCAGCCCGGGATCTTCGGCCGGATCTGCCCGCACACCATCGCGAACCTGGAGGACGAGCTCGCGGCCGATCTCTCGGCGGGCGACGACCGGGCGGCGCTGCGCACCTGCGAGTCGATCCTCGAGCTCGACGAGGGACAGGCGGGCACGCGCACGCTGCTCGTCGGGACGCTCGCCCGCATCGGCCAGCGCGAGCGCGCCGATCGCGAGCTCGCGCTCCTGGTGGGCCCGCCGTCCGCCGCGCCACCGTTGGTCTTCGCGGCGCGCCAGACCCTGGCCGACGCGCACTGGACGCGCGGCGAGACGGAGGAGGCCGCGCGCATCTACCGCGAGCTGATGACCGAGCCGATGCGCGACGAGGAGCTCCGGCAGATCGAGGTGCGCCTGCTCGCGATCGAGATGGGCGACGCGGGCGAGCGAGCGCTGCGCGGGCTCCTCGTCCCGCCGCGCGACATCACGAGCGACCCCGCGACGGCGATGGCGCACATCGCCGCGCTGGACGCGGTGCGCGAAGACGGGCTCGCGGCCTACCTCGCCGCCCGGCAGCTCGCGTTCCGGCAGCGCTTCGACCTCGCGCTGCCCCGCATCCTCGACGCGCGCCGCCGCGGCCTACCGACCGAGCGCCTGACCGAAGAGGCACGCCGGCTCGAAGCGATCACCCGCTTCGGCCGCGGCGATCACGAGAGCTCGACCCGCCTCTGGCGCGAGATCCTCTCGGACGCCGCGAGCAGCCCCGCCGAGTCGCTCGAGGCGAGCGACTGGCTGGCCCGCATCCGCCTCTCACGCTAGCGAAAAGCCCACCCCGATCGCGCGTGAATGATCTACTCGGGATCCGCGGCGCCAGGGCTGTCCTGAAGATCCGGCGTCGCGATAGGGTCGTCATCGCCCGGAGGAGTCGGCGCGTCGTCTTCACTCGCAGGATCGACGAGCGCGGCGCCGGACTCGAACTCGAGCGGGGCACGTCCGGTGAGCGCGCGGAGCTGGGAGGCGATCGAGCAGTCCTGAGCTGCGCCGGCGCGCGCGTCGCGATCGGCGGCCGGCGCCGCGGGGCCCGTGCCCTCGAAGCGGAGGCGCACCGGGACGAGCAGGCCGCGAGCCTGAACGCGAGCGCGCAGGAGCGGTTGGTTCCGGCGCAGGTCCCACAAGAAGACGTCGACCGGCTCGTCACGGCGGTTCTCGCCGTGCTGGAGGACGAGCATGAGCCAGTCCGCCTGCATCATCGTGGTGATGACCGGGACGTCGACCTGGACGTGCCTGCCGAGCTGATCGTCCAGGACCCGGAGGCGCATCTGGTCTTGCTCGGTGCGGAGGGTCTCGACCCACTCGGGCGTGAGAAACTCGCCCTTCTCGTAGAGGCCGCTCAGGTTCATCGGCGCGATGCCGAGGCAGCGCATGATCGCGTCGGGCTGCGCGCCGCGCGCCGCCGGCCCGATCGACGCGCGCTCGCGCGCCGCCGCGATGGGCAACCGGACGTACAAGCCCGCGCCGCCTCGCAGCCCCGTGATGTTCAGGCGCGGATCCACCCACTCTTCGGGCTCGCCGGCCTGCGCGGCGTCAGCGATCATCCCCTCGAGCCGCTCACGGAACCCGAGATAGCGCCCGGAGAGCTCGCTCAGGCGCTCCTCGTGCAGCGTCAGCATGTCGTGGCGGAGGGCCTCCGAGGTCTGCTGCTTGCGCACGTAGTAGACGGCGAAGAGCGCGACGATCCCCGCGGCACCGAGCAGGACCCAGCGCCACGGGACCCTCGGCATGTAAGAAGGCCGCCCCTCCGCGCCCCCCGCGTCCGACGATCGTGCGTCGGGGCGCGCGGGGCGAAGGTCGGGGCGGCCTCGCTCTTCGTCGTCGCTCATGGCGCGCTTTAGGCCGAGCCTCGCGGTCGCGCCAATCCCGCTGGGAGGCTACTGGCCTCCGCCCTGGTTCACGGCGAAGCTGACGTTGGTGTACCCAGCCTGGGCGGCCGAGAACATCACCTTCTTCACCACGCGGAAGTCCACGTTCTGATCGGCCTGGAGGATGACCATTCCCTGGAACGGATCGTTCGGGTGGAGCATCCCCCAGTTGCGCTTGAGGGTCTCGAGATCCTGCACGAGCTGCTCGATGCGCTCGAGCTGGGGCGTCGCCGCGAGCGACTGGGTGTCCGCCATGCGGCGGTTGTCCAGCGTGACGACCTGCGGATCGATCGCGATGATCGGGGCGATCTCGAGATCGATCGTGTTGGCCGCCTCAGGCATCACGAGGTTCGGGCGCTGGGCGAGCAGCTCGCCGCTGGCGCTGAACGACATGAGCAGGAAGACGACCAGCGTGATCAGGAAGTCGATGAAGGGGATCAGCGCGATCGCGACGTCGACACCCTTCCGGCCGCCGCCCGCCACCCGATCGTGGACGAACTTCAGCGGGATGTGGTGGAGGAGGACCTTGCCCGGATTATGAATCGGCATGCTTCCGTCCGTTCAGAGGTGTGCGCCGTCGGAGAGCGACATGTCCTCGTAGTCCTCGCCGACGACGACATCCATCGCCGCCACGACGTCCGAGTACATGACTCCATCTTCGGGGGCCACGATGAGATCGCGCCGGTTCGGCTCCTGCTCGCGACGCTCGCGGAGCTTCTCGCGAAGTCCCTCGAGATCGTACAGGTCCCCGTTCTTCTCGATCGGGATGTTGGTCCCGTCCGTCGCCGCCAGGACGTAGCCCGTGCTCTTGATCTGGAGGAACAGGCGGATCTGATCCACGGGCGGTGGAGAGTCGATGGGCGCCTGGCTGCTCGGCTGCTGCTGGTTGATCTCCAGCCGCGCCAGCTTGTTCCAGACCGCCGTCACCAGGAGGAACATGATGCAGCAGAGGAGCAGATCGATGAACGGGACCAGCGGGATCTCGCTGTCGACGCTCTTCTTTCCGCCGTGTCCGCCGCCGCCACCGGTGCTAATGCCTGCCATCGCTGGTTCTCCGAAGTACCTGGCCTATCCGAGGCCGGCGCGCCGCCCCCGCGAGGAGGACAGCGCCCCGACGTCGGACATCAGGCCGACTGCACGCCCGCGAGGTTGATCTTGCTGCGGTTGTTCACGACCAGGTTCATCACCTGGACCGTGGCACCGTTGATATCGTCGAGGAGGCCCTGCGTCTTGCCGTTGAGCACGGCGAAGCCGAGGAGCGCGAGGATGGCCGCGAAGAGCCCGAACGCGGTGCAGTTCATGGCCTCCGAGATACCGCGAGCGAGCGCGGTCGCGCGGGACGCCGCGTCGGCGTTGGCCACGGCGCCGAACGCGCCGATCAGACCGGTCACCGTGCCGAGGAGGCCCGAGAGCATCGCGAGGTTGGCGAGGAGCGCCAGGTAGCCGGTGCGGTTCTCGATCTTCGGGAGCTCGCGGAGGGCCGCCTCGTCCATCGCGGCCTGCACCTCGGCATCCGGACGGTTCACCTTCATCAGGCCAGCCTTCACGATGCGCGCGAGCGGCGCGTTCGCCGCCGAGCAGAGCTTGATCGCGCGGGCGACGTCACCGGCCAGGATGCACTTCTGCATCGTCGCCAGGAACACGTCCTTGTTGATCGAGCTGCGGTACAGATAGATCGCGCGCTCGATGATGATGCCGATCGCGATGATCTGCCAAACGAGGATGGGGTACATGCCCCATCCACCTTCCTGAAAGTGGTGCGCCAGATCCGACATGGTGCTTCGTCCTCCTGCAATGCCACACGTTGAGCGGTCGCCCGCGCACCGGCGTGGATCGCGTGTCTCTGCTCTCTGCCTGTGCTCTCGCCTAAGGGGTGCTGCTCAGCGCTGCCACTGCGGTTCTCGTTGCCTGGTCCTGGGTGGCCGTGTTCTGGGTGGCCTTATTCTCTGGTGGCAGAGCCGATATCGATGCGGGGTGTGCGCGCCCGCTCGGTGGTCGTGAAGTCGCGAGGCAAGCTCGTCGTTCGTCAAACTACCGCACCCGGCCGGGGGGCTCGGGAGCGGCCAAGGGGCCCGGAAACACTGGTCGTCCTGCGCTTCGGTTGGGATCGAGAACGACAGCGCGAGCGATGATACCGACCCGTCCAGGCAAGTCAACACCGTTATTCGGGGGTCGTCGCGGGGCCTCCATGAAGATCCGGCGGCCGCAGAGACAAGGCCCCCGAGACGGGGGCGAGGGGCCGGCCGCGCGGGCTTCGCGACGGCGGCCGAGAGGAGCGCGGGTTAGAGCGCCGCGAGGTCGCCGGGTTCCAAAAAGTAGGCGGCCGCGGCGCCGGAGGCGATCCCACTTGCGCGCCCACCTCTCTCGTTGACAATCCTCGAACGCCTACGCTAGCTTGCGACGGCGATTCGATCGGCTGCGGATGACCTCCGGCCGCCGGTCCCGACGACGAGCGGCCTGAGTGGACGGTGCCAGGAGCGACGAGGTAGAGAGAATACCGCGCCAGTGACGAGTCGATGCGGCCGTCGCGGCGGCCACCGAGAGAACGAACGGCCCCGACAGCAAGGCACCGGGCAGCGGCCTGCGCCGGCCCGGGGGCCATCAAGAACACACCCGCCGTCGTTCGCCGAAGCCAGCGCCGAGCAGGGACGAAAGGAACCTCGCTGATGCATGCAATCTGGGAAGCGCTGATGGACGGGGCCCCGTTCTCGTTCATCAACATGGTCGTGCTGGCGGTCGTGGTGGCCATCATCGCCGAGCGCTTCGTCTACATCCTCACGAAGTACCGCGTGAACAGCGCGGAGTTCATGGCCCAGATCCGCAAGCTGGTGCAGGCGGGCAACATCGACCGCGCGATCAAGCTGTGCGAGGCGGCGCCCCTGCCGCTGCTCCAGGTCGTGAAGTCGGGCCTGACTCAGGTGAACCGGGGCGACGAGGCGGTCATCGCGTCGATGGAGGAGCGGATGGCGGACGTCATCCCCGACCTCGAGAAGCGGGTCGCGGTCCTCTGGACGCTGGCGAACATCGCGACGCTCATCGGCCTGCTCGGCACCATCACCGGTCTGATCAAGGCCTTCGGCGCCGTGGCCTTCGCCGCGGCCAACGAGCGAGCCCAGCTCCTCTCGAAGGGCATCTCGGAAGCCATGTGGAACACCGCGCTCGGCCTCGGCATCGCGGTGCTCTGCATGTTCTTCCACATGATCATCCACGGCATGGTGAAGCGCATCAAGCTCGACATGGAGCGCTCCACCATGAAGCTCGAGAACCTCCTGGTCCTCAAGGGCCGCTGAGCGGCGAGGTCGCCGAACGCTCGATGAACGGACCCTGAGGCACCGACATGTCCTCGAAGCTCACCCCGAAGCAGCGCGCGTACGTTCGGAAGCGCACGCGGTCCCACGACCTGGACCCGTCGGAGGCGATGGGCGAGCTCAACATCGTCCCGTTCCTCGACATCGTCGTGAACATCATCATCTTCCTCCTCGCGACGACGGAGGCGGTGCTCGCGATCGCAGAGATCGAGGCGAACCTCCCGACGCTCGGGCGGCGGGTCGGCCAGACCCAGCTCGACGAGCAGTCGAGCAACCTCAACCTGACCGTGATCGTCACGGCGACCGGCGTCACGGTCGGCGCGGAGGGCGGCTGGATGGCGCCGGGCTGCGCGACCACGACGACGCAAGGCGGAGGCGTGGCGGTCCCGAAGCGAGCGAACGGCTACGACTGGCCCGGGCTGACCGACTGCGCGCGGCGGATCCACTCCGAGTTCCCTGACGAGCGCAAGGTGATCGTCAGCGCCGACCCGGAGATCGAGTTCGAGCACCTCATCGCCGCCATGGACGCGCTCCGGTCCCACGGCACCGACGAGCTCTTCCCCGAGGTCATGATCTCGGCAGGTCTCCGCTGATGAGCACGGGCGAGCAGAAGACGGCCTCGATGGCCCACGTGAAGGGCCTGATCCGCCGGAAGCTCCGGCGGATGCCCGAGCACCAGGAGCAAGGCCTCAACATCTACCCGCTCATGGACGTGATGACGATCCTGCTCGTCTTCATGATCATGCAGTTCGCGCAGGAGGCCGCCGCGGTGGTCGAGACGCAGGATCTGCGGATCCCGTACTCGACCTCGGTCACCCAGCCCGAGCAGTCGGTGCCGATCCAGATCTCGCGGACGGAGATCGTGGTGGACGGCCGTCAGGTCCTGACCCTGCGCAACGGCATGGTCGACCCGAGCCACAAGCAGGGGGGAGGCAACGGCTTCTTGATCACGCCCCTCCACAACGTCCTGATCCAGCACCGCGACCGCCTCAAGGCCATCGCGCAGATCAGCCCCTCGCGACCCTTCACGGGGGCGGTCCAGATCATCGCCGACAAGCGAACCCCCTTCCGCACGCTGTCCGAGGTGATCTATACCCTCGGTCAGGCGGAGTTCTCGAACATCCACTTCGTGGTGTTGCAGAACTCGACCGGGAACTAAGCCCTGCCCCTCAACCTCACAGGTCAGCCATGAGCAGCGAAGCAGCCATCCAACGCGGCAAGGGATTCATCGCCAACCCCGCGTTCTTCCTGATCTTCTTCATCGCGGGGACCATGGGCCTCGCCGGCCTCGCGACGATCGGGGTCAGCAGCGTCTGGGGCTGGGGGCTGACGGCCATCACGGCGGTCCTCTTCGGTCTGGCGTGGGTCACGGGCCTCGGCGAGAAGCTCTTCGTCGGCGTCGTGGCGCTCCTCGGCGCCGCTTCCTGGTTCTTCGTGACGTGGCTGCTCTTGGTCTACTGGCTCCCCCGAGAGCCGATCTGGGCGATCGGGCTCGTGCTCTTCAACATGGCGGCGCCCCCGGCGGCGATCCTCGGCGAGAAGGTGCTCCCGCTCTTGATCGCCTTCGTGGCGGGCATCGCGGGCGTGCTCTCCATCATCGTCTTCGTGATGGTGATCGCCGGCATCGGCATGGAACACTG
>JAEZBP010000810.1 GCA_023427125.1 Pseudomonadota bacterium
ATCTCGGCGTGCTCGCAGAGCAAGGGCAGCTCGACCTCGGCGAGCGCCGCCGCCTCTTCTCGCGCGCGCCCCTCGTCGAGGCCGAAGAGGCCGCAGATGGCGCCCTCGTCCGCGTGATCGTCAGAGAGCTCATCGGCGTCGTGCGCGCCGGGAGGGAGCTCCCCGGTGCGAGGGATCAGCCGCGTCTCCGCCCAGCCGACCGCGAGGAGCAGGTCGCGCGGCACGCCGTGTCGCCGAGCGGCCTCGGTCACGAGGCGCACGACGAGCGCGTCGCCGCGATAGGCATGCGCCTCCTCGATCGTGGTGGCGGGAGCCTCGGGCGCGTCGCCCTGGGGCTCGGCGCAGGCGACGAGCACGAGGGCGAGGGCCAGGGGGCCGGCGACGTGGATCTTTCGCACGCCCGGCGCACAGCAACTCGGGGGCCACGGCCGGGAGCGGGGCCACACGGCCTCGCATCGCGATCTCGGGTCCGCAGGTCTGCGCCATCCGTTCGCGCTCCGGCTCACGTCGATCGGGGGGCGCGTTCAGGATCTGATCGAGCGCCTTCGCCGCGTCAGAGCTCGATCTGGGTGCCGACCTCGAGCACCCGGCGGCTCGGGATGCGGAAGAACGCCGCGGCCCGCTCGGCGTTGCGGCTCATGAACGAGAAGAACGCCTCGCGCCAGCGCGCCATCCCGGGCTGCTCGGCCGGGAGGAGCGTCTCGCGGCCGAGGACGAAGGTGACCTGATCGGGATCGACGTCGATCCCCTCCGCGATCGCGAGGCGCAAGAGCGAGGGCACGTCGGGGCTCTCGACGAAGCCGTAGTGGCCGATGATCCGCTTGACGCCGGGGCACACGTGCTCGACCTCGAGGCGCAGCGAGACGAGGACGTGCGCGCTCCGCGCGAAGAGGATCGAGAGCAGGATGACCTCCTCGTGGATCGAGCGGTTGTGGCGGACGTTGTCGACCAGCGCGTGCGGCACCGCGCTCGGGTGTGCCGTGAGGTAGACGGCGGTGCCCGGGACACGCACCGGGCGCTCCTCGGCGAGCCACGCCTCGAGCGAGTCGAGCGGGATCGAGCGCTCGGCGATGCGCTCGCGCAGGATCGCGCGGCCGCGGCGCCAGGTCGTCATCGACGTGAACACCGCGGCCGCGACGACGAGCGGCACCCACCCGCCGTCGAAGAGCTTCAGCATGTTGGCGGAGAAGAACGCGAGGTCGATCGCGAGCAGCGGGAGGGTGACGGCGAGCGCGAGCGGGAGTGTCCACTGCCACCGCCGCCGCGCCACCACGTGCGCGAGCAGCGTCGTCATCACCATGGTGCCGGTGACCGCGATGCCGTAGGCCGCCGCCAGCGCGCTCGAGGAGCCGAAGCCGATCACCAGCACCACCGTGGCCAGCATCAGCCCCCAGTTGAGGGACGGCAGGTAGATCTGGCCGATCTCGGCGGTGCTGGTGTGCACGATGGCGAGCCGCGGCGAGTACCCGAGGAGGATCGCCTGCCGCGCGATCGAGAAGGTGCCGCTGATGAGCGCCTGCGACGCGATCACCGCCGCCGTCGTCGCGAGGAGCAAGAGCGGCACGCGCGCCCACGTGGGCGCCATGAACATGAGCGGGCTCTCGACCGCCTCGGGCTGCGCGAGCAGGAGCGCGCCCTGGCCGAGGTAGTTGAGCGCGAGCGCGGGCAGCACGACGAAGAGCCACGCGAGGCGGATGGGCCGCTTGCCGAAGTGACCCATGTCCGCGTAGAGCGCCTCGGCGCCGGTCACCACCAGCACCACGGCGCCGAAGACGATCGCGCCCGCGAGCTCGTGCTCGACGAAGAACTCGATCGCGTAGGTCGGCGAGATGGCGAGGAGCACCTCGGGCCGCCGCGCGATCTGGCGGACCCCGAGGACGGCGAGCACGGCGAACCAGAGCACCATGATCGGCCCGAACACCGCGCCGACCCGCGCGGTCCCGCGTCGCTGCATCGCGAAGAGGCCGATCAGGATCGCGACGGTCACCGGGACGATGACCGGCGCGAGGGCGGGCGCCTCGACGCGGAGGCCCTCGACCGCGCTGAGCACGCTGATGGCGGGGGTGATGATCGCGTCGCCGAAGAGCAACGCGGCGCCGATGATGCCGATCCAGAACACCACGCGCTGACTCTGGACGGGCCGCTCGAGGCCGAGCGCGAGCGCCAAGAGCGCGAGGACCCCGCCCTCGCCGTCGTTGTCGGCGCGCATGACGTAGGTCAGGTACTTCAGCGTCACGACCAGGATGAGCGCCCAGAGGATGAGCGAGAGCACCCCGAGCACGCTGCCGTGATCGAGCGCGACGCCGTAGCGGCCGTGGAAGCACTCCCGCAGCGCGTAGAGCGGGCTCGTGCCGATGTCGCCATAGACCACGCCGAGCGCGCCGAGCCCCGCGAGCGCGAGCCGCTTGGGCGAAGCGCGACGTGGCGATCGAGTGTTCATGAGGCGCTCGCACGCAGCGAGAGGCTGCCTACGATCCCGTAGCCCCCGAGCCGAGGAGGGGCCCTGCCCACGCGGCTTCGGACGCCGAGCGCCTTCGGAACGCCGACCGCAGCCTTTCAGCGCCGCGGAGCTCGGCCGCGCGCGCGAAGGCGCGCGCCAGCCAACAGAGCGTCAGAGCAGGCTGCGGCTCAGCTCGAGCGGGCGCACGCGGCCTTTGGCGAGGTCGTAGACCGATCCGTAGATCGAGAGCGGGCGCTCGGCGCGAGCGCGCTGCACCAGCGGATGCCGCTCGAGGCACTCCACCTGCGCCTCGACGTTGAGCTCCGCGAGCCGGTTGACCCGGGCGTCGGCCTGCTCGATCGACGCCAGCGCCTCGCGCTTTCGATGGGCGAGCTCGCGCAGGGGCGCGAGCCAGCTGCCGAGCGCTCCCCCCGGCGCCTCGCCGTGGAGCGCCGCCGTGAGCGCGGCCGTGACCCCGCCGCAGCTCGTGTGCCCGCACACGATGATGTGCTCGACCGCGAGCGGACCGAGCGCGTACTCGAGCGTGCTCTGTATGCCGATGTCGTCGTCGCGCACCAGGTTCGCGATGTTGCGCATGACGAAGAGCTCGCCAGGCCCGGTGCCGGTGATCGTGGTCGGCGGCACGCGGCTGTCAGAGCACCCGATGAAGAGGAAGGCGGGGCTCTGGCCGCGGGCGTGGCGGGCGAAGAACTCCTCGTCCTCGGCCTCGCGCCCCGCCATCCAGCGGCGGTTTCCCTCGAGCAGATCGATGAGGCTACGGATCATCGTCAGTGACCTCCAGTGCTGGCGCTCGGCAGCTCCGAGACGCGGACCTCGACCTGCCGCTTGCGCGCGCTCTCGACGAAGCGCGTGATCTCCTGGCGCAGGTCCTCGTGCACCGGGTCGGCGTCGGAGGCGTCGATCTCCACGACCGTGCCCTCCGTGACCGGCGAGAGCGAGCGGCGGAAGGCGAGCTTGCTCAGCCAGGGCACGCTCGGCCCGATCCGCACCTTCACGGCCCCCCTCGGGGCCGCGCGCCGCACCCGCATCGCCTCCAGCGCGATGGCGAGGATCGCCACCGCGAAGCCCGCGAGCACGCCGCTGAGCAGGTCGACCGCGACCACGAGGCCGACGGTCACGGCGAACGGCACCCAGTGGGCCGGCGCGCGAGAGAACATCGCCTTGATCTGAGCGGGATGCGCGAGCTTGAAGCCGACGTGCAGGAGCACCGCGGCGAGCGCCGCGAGCGGCACGTGGTTCAGCGCGCCCGCCATCGCGACGATCGCCCCGAGCAGCAGCACTCCGTGGACGAACGAGGAGACCCGCGTCCGTGAGCCCGCCTGGATGTTGGTCGAGCCCCGCACGATGAGCGAGGTCATCGGGATGCCGCCGATGAGCCCGGCGATCAGGTTCCCGGTGCCCTGCGCCACGAGCTCACGGTTGGTCGGCGTCTTGCGCCCGTAGGGGTCCATCCCGTCGAGGGCCTCCGCGCACAGCAGGCTCTCGATGCTCGCGATCAGCGCGATGGTCACGCCCGTCGTCCACACCACCGGGTTGGTGATCAGCGCGAAGTCCGGCGTGTGGAGCGCGGCCGTCAGGTCGCCGACCGGGACCTCGACGAGCGAGCTGCCGGTGAGCGCGAGGCCCGGGGCGACGGCCCGGAAGAGCTCGTTCAGGCCCACGCCGGCGATGACCGCGAGCAGCGGGCCGGGCAGCCAGCGGATCTTCTTCAGCCACTCGACCCGCTCCGCGAGCAGGATCAACCCGAGGCCCACCGCGGTGAGGATCACCGCGCCGAGGTGGATCTCGCTCAGCTTCCCGGGGATGGCGGCGAGCTCGACCTCGCCGCTCCAGCCGAGCGCCTGCGGGATCTGCTGGAGGAGCAAGATCAGGCCGATCGCCACCAGCATCCCGCGGATCACCGAGGACGGAAAGAGCCGCGAGATCCCGCCGAGGCGCGCGAGGCCGAAGAGGATCTGCAGCACCCCGGCGATCACCGTCGCGAGGAGGAACCCCCGGTAGCCGAGCGACTGGACGCCTGCGAGGACGATGACGATGAGGCCGGCGGCCGGGCCGGTGACGGCGGTCTGCGAGCCGCTGACCCACGCGACCACCATGCCGCCCACGACGCCGGTCACGATCCCGGCGAGGGGCGGCGCGCCCGAGGCGTGCGCGATGCCGAGGCAGAGCGGCAACGCGACCAGAAACACCACGAGGCCGGCGGGGAGATCGAAGCGGAGGTTGCGAACGTGGTCCCAGGCGTCGCGAGGCGGAGCCTTGGTATCATCAGCCATTGGCCGGCCCTTTGGCAGGTGCCATGCCATCCCGCGCCGCCTGCATTGCGGGCCTGCGGAGCCTCCTCGAAGCCGCCCACTCGAAAGAGGTTTGCGGGGGGTCGAACGTTCCTTTCGAGTCCGGCTCGAGGGATAGATCCTGGCTGCGCGCATCGGGCGCGCGGAGGCGTCCGCTGCTAATCACCGATCGTCGAGTGAGCATCTCCACCCGCACCGCCGCGGCGTTCGCCCTCTTCGCGCTCTTCTGCGCCGGGACGACCGGTGCGCTCTTGTCATCGCTCTCGCGCGGCGCGCTCGAGGACGTGATGGTCGACCGGCAGCGCTTCTTCGCGGCGCAGGGCGCGGTCGCGTTCCTCGACGATCTCGAGCTCGCGACCGAGGAGCTCGAGAATGTCTCGCGCATGGTGGAGATCGATCTCGACGACACCGACGACACGCCCGAGCGCCGCGTGCTCAACGAGGCGTGGCGGCTGACGCTCTTCTTCTTCGACGGTGTGGTGCAGATGGTCGACGAGACCGGCCGCTGCCACGGCGCCGAGCCCGATCACGACGCGTGCGTCGGGCGCAGCTTCGCCTCCGCGCCCTGGTTTCGCGCGGGCCGGGAGGCGCGCGAGCCGGTCGTGCGCTTCCACGCGAGCCCGGACGGCGGGAGCACCATCGATCTGATCGTGCCGATGCACGACGAGAACGGCGATCTCGAGGGGGTGCTGCGCGGTGAGATCGTGCTCGCGCGCGGCGACTTCTTCGACGAGTCGGTGCGCGGCGGCGGGCCCTTGCCCCATCAGCTCGTCTTCGTCGGGCCGGAGGGGAACGTGCACTTCGCCGAGGGCGACCCGAGGCTCGACGCGGCGCCGTGGCGCAGCGCGCGAGAGAGCGTGGGCGACGGCACGACCGACGCGGAGATCGTGTACCTCGACGGCGAGCGCATGGTCCTCGCGTGGGCGCCGGTCGGGCGCACCGGGGCGGGGCTCGTCTACGCGTGGCGCTGGGCGGATCTCGACGAGCGCGCGAGCGAGCGCACCCGCGTCTTCG
>JAEZBP010001122.1 GCA_023427125.1 Pseudomonadota bacterium
GTCGAGCGCACCAGCACCGGCGTCGGCGACGCCGCGCTCCCGCCCGTCGTCCAGCAGCCCGAGCGCGTCGTGCTCGCGAGCTACTCGACGACCTATCGGCTCGCGGGCGTCGAGCGCGACCGCGCGCACAACGTCCGCACCGCGGCGGGCTACCTCGACGGCGCGGTGATCCCCGCGCACGGGCGGCTCTCGTTCAACGAGCGGGTGGGCGCGCGCGATCGCGCGCGCGGCTATCGCGACGCGCACGTGATCGTCAACGGGGAGATGGGCGACGGCATCGGCGGCGGGGTCTGTCAGGTGGCGAGCACCTTCCACGCGGCGGCCTTCCTCGCCGGGCTCGAGGTCGTCGATCACACGCCGCACTCGCGCCCGAGCGAGTACATCCCGATGGGCCTCGACGCGACGGTGGTGTGGCCGCGCGTCGATCTCGTCGTCGAGAACCCGTTCCCGTTTCCGCTCACCGTGCGCGCGATCCCGGCCGACGGGCGCCTGGTCGTCGAGCTCTCCGGCCGCGCGCGCGCGCGCACCGTCGACTGGCGGACGCGGGTGCTCTCCACCCAGCCCTTCTCGGATCGCTTCGTCGAGGATCCGGCGATCGCGGCGGGACGCCAGCGGGTGAGCCAGCGCGGCATCCGCGGCTTCCTCGTCCTGCGCCAGCGCACCTACGGCGACGCGTCGGGCGTGCACACCGACGAGGTGCACGTGCGCTATCCGCCGACCGATCGGATCATCCGCGTCGCCCCCGGGACGCTCGATCCCGCGACCGGCCAGCCGGCGGCGGCCGAGCTCGCGACGGTCCTCCCGGACTGAGTTGGCTTTGCGCGCGCTTCGCGAGCGCGCGGGCCGAGCTACGCGGCACCGACCCGCTGGCGCTCTCCATCCCCGGTGTCCAGTCAGCCGGAACCGCTCCGCTCGGCACTCCCACGAGGCGGATCGATTCACGGTCTCTGAGCAAGAGCTCGGGGCTCGTTCTCCTGCTCTGCTCCAATCCTTGCCCTTGCCCTTGCCCTTGCCCTTGCCCTTGCCCTTGCCCTTGCCCGCTTGAGCGCGCGACGGGCAGGGGCAGAGGTAGGGAAACGGCGAGCGCGCGGCGCTCTGGATGCTCTTGCGTCCGGCGTGGGGCCGCGCCAACCTCTCTTCCACAAGCGCCGCCGTGCACCCTCCATCCCCAGAGAGCACCCCACCCGAGTCGCTCCTCCTGGATGTCCCGGCGCTCCGACAGCCGGACGACTTCAGCTGCGGCCCGACGTGTCTCTTCAAGGTGCTTCGCACCTACGGCGGCGCGCACACGTTCGATGAGGTGAGCGGCGCGGTCGAGCGCGGGGAGAACGGCGGCACCCTCGGCGTGTTCCTGGGACAGGCCGCGCTCGATCTGGGCTACGACGCGTCGCTCTACAGCTACAACCTGCGCGTCTGCGACCCGACGTGGGCGGGGCTCTCCGCCCCGGCCCTCGCCGACAAGCTCGCGGTGCGCGCCGGGGCGATCGAGGAGCCGAAGCTCAAGGGCAGCGTCGAGGCCTACGCCCGCTTCGTGCGCGCCGGCGGCGTGGTCCGCCTCGACGATCTCAGCGTCGAGCTGCTCGTGTCGCTGCTCGATCGCGGCCACCCCATCCTGTGCGGCCTGAGCGCGACCTATCTCTACCAGACCCCGCGCACCAACCCGCGCACCAACGGCATCGACGACGTGGGCGGAGAGCCCGAGGGCCACTTCATCGTCGTCAGCGGCTATCGACAGTACGGACGCCACTTCATCGTCTCGGACCCCTACCGAGGTCTCCCCATGACCGTGACCGGAACCTACGAGGTCTCTGCCCAGCGGCTCCTCAACGCGATCCTCCTCGGCGACGTGACGTACGACGGAGTGCTCCTCGTCGTCGCCCCGAAGCAGGTCGCTCCGAAGCAGGTCGCTCCGAAGCAGGTCGACTCGGAGTCGGCGCCCTCGAGAGAGCAGCGATGACCGGGCGCGCGAGCACCAAGAAGCGCGTGATCGTCGTGGCCGAGCGCGCCGAGCGCTTGCCCTACGAGCACGGCGTCGAGGCCTCGAGCTACCTCGCGGGCCAGCTCGGCACCGAGGATCCCGGCCTCACCGTCATCAACCTCTGCCGGAGCGATCGCTACCTCTCGCAGGGCTACTACGTCTCGCTCCTCGCCGACGCGCGCGCGCAGCAGGTGATGCCGAGCATCGACACGCTCGAGGCCCTCTCGAGCGTGCCCGAGGCGCTGCGCCTGCTCGAGGACATCGGCGTCCCCACCTTCCACGGCTCGGGCGCCGATCGGCGGCGCACGATGACGCGCCTCGCCGGCGTCGGCCGCCCCGAGATCGTCGAGGAGATCAGCTTCTTCGGCCGCTGCGCGAACCCGAAGCTCGCGCGGCTCGCCAGCCGCGTGCACCAGCGCTTCGCGGTGCCGGTGTGCCGGCTGAGCTTCGCGAAGATCAACGGCGCCTTTCAGCTCTTCCACCTCGAGGCGCTGCCGCTCGAGAAGCTCGACGCCGAGCAGCGCGAGCAGCTCGTGG
>JAEZBP010001123.1 GCA_023427125.1 Pseudomonadota bacterium
ATGCGGCGCAGCGGCTCAAGGACGCGGTGGTCGACGTGCTGCGCGAGGCCGGGCACGTCCTCTTCTGGACGGGGGTGGCGTCGGTGATCGCCGGCGGCGTCGTGGCGGCCGCGATGCACGAGGACCCGTTCGCGCTGATGTTCGGCCTCGGCACCGCCGGCTGGGGCGCGGTGAACGCGAGCCTCGCCATCGGCATGCTCGACCTCGGCGACAGCGGCTTCGCGCGGATCGAAGCCGATCGGCTCTTGCGAGGCGAGGAGCTCCGCGCGGCGCGCGAGCGCGCGCTTCGAGCGCAGGAGCAGTCGGGCGCGTTCCTCGCGCTGAACCTCGGCCTCGACGTCTTCTACGTCGCTTCCGGCGTCCTGCTCTTCTTCCTCGCCGATCAGCTCGACAGCGATGAGCACGCGGAGTGGCTCCGCGGCTACTCGGTCGCGATGACCTCGCAGGGGGCGTTCCTCCTCGGCTTCGATCTGGTCGAGTGGATCGCCTCGAGCGCGCGCGCGGATCGCATCGCGGCCATCCGGAGCGAGGCCACGCAATGAGGCGGGCCCTCGCGATCCTGCTCGTGCTCCTGCTGCCGACGCTCGCGACGGCACAGGAGCCGCTCTCGCCGCTCCGGCCCGATCCGATGGTGCCGCTCCTCTGGGCGCCGACCGAGGGCGACGAGTGCGACGCGCGCGAGGAGGGCCCCGACGGGCTGGTCGCCCGAGACGAGGTGTGCGACGGACCGCGCCGCGTGCCGGTGCCGGAGGGCGAGGCGCTCGAGCGCGCGGAGCGCCTGGGCCTCGGCCTTCGACCCGCGGTCGATCGGCTGCACATCAGCGCGCCCTTGCCCGAGTGGCTGGCCGAGATTCCCTCGGCGCCGCGCGACGATCTCCTCTGGCCGGTCGCGCGCGGCCTCTTCAGCCGTGGCTTCGGCTACGTGCGCCGCGAAGAGATTCGACACCGGCCGCACAACGGGGTCGACATCGTCGCGGAGGACGGCGCGCACATCCGGGCTGCGAACGACGGCCTCGTCATCTACGCGGACAACGGCGTGAGCGGCTACGGCAACCTGCTGGTCCTGCTGCACGCCGACGGAACGACGACGCACTACGCGCACTGCCGGGCGATCTACGCGGCGCCGGGCCAGCTCGTGATGCGCGGCCAGGCCGTCGCCGAGGTGGGCGCGACCGGCCTGCCGATCATCCCGCATCTCCACTTCGAGTGGCGTCGTCGCGGCAGGCCGCTCGACCCGCTGCCGCACTTCGTGGAGCGCCCCGACTACCGCGACATCCGCCCGAGCGGGGGCGACACGTTCGAGCCCCCGCCGCCCAACGCGCTGCCGCCCGGCGACGTGCGCGCGGCGCGGGCCGATCCGACCTGACGGGTCGTGGGCGAAGAATTGACTATGGAGCCGCGGCCCGATCGCGTGCGATCATGTCTCGCCCGCCGCCGGGGGGGGGGCCTCCGGTCCGATCATGGGCAGCACGAGGTCGATCGTGTCGCCGGGATCGGGGCGATAGCGATTCAGATCCGGCGAGAAGGTGCGCACGCGGATGCGGCGGATCCGCGCGTCGATCTCGATCAGGCGCAGATAGCCGTCGCCGCCGCGCGAGCGATGCTGGTAGTTCGCGAGCAGCTGGTGCACCTCGCTCCCGCCGTCTTGCGGGCTCGTGATGCACGCGTTTCCGCGGCCGAGCACGTGGCCGCTGAGGACCAGCTGCACGTTGTCGTGGCGGCGCACGAGCTTCTGGTAGAGCGCCTCGCCGTCGTTGACGCCGCCCGGCAGGCGCGCGACCCCGTACTCGTGCGGGCTCCACGTCTGATCGGGCCGCGCGGCGCGGTCGTAGCGCGTGTCGTCGTAGTAGGTGTACGCGTGCGTCAGGAGGATCGCCGGCGTCGCGCGATGCCGCGCGAGCACCTCGCCCGCCCACTCGACGACCGGATCGCGCGGGCCGAACTCGAGCACCACGACGAGCCAGGGCCCGCTCGGCGTGTCGAAGAGGTGCGCGCTGTTGTCGGCGCGGCCCTCCTCGAAGCTCTCCACGAAGCTCGGCCGTGACGCGAGCTCCTCGAACGGGAAGCGCTCGGTGAAGAGCGAGCTGCGATCGCTCGAGCAGCCGCGCGGGCCGCAGTCGTGGTTGCCGAGCGCGATGACGTACGGGACGCGCCCGTCGAGCGCCCGCAGCGCGCGCTCGGCGACGTCCCACTGGGCGGCCAGGTTGTCGTTCACGACGTCGCCCTCGTGCAGCACGAAGCGGATGCGCAGGGCCTCGGCGTTCTCGGTGATCCAGCGGGTCTGCGCCTCGAAGAGCGCGGGGTACTTCGCCGTGTAGATCTGCGTGTCGGGCAGGACGGCGAACATCCAGACGTCCGGATCCTCCGAGGGGAAGGGATCGTCGTCCGCGAAGATCGTCCTGAGCCAGCCGGTCATCGCTCAGCCCGGGACCTCGAGGGGGCCGGCCTTCTCGATGGCGCGCTGCAGGCCGGGCTGATCGCGCAGGCGCTTCACATAGCTCGAGAGCCGCGGATAGCGCTCGTCGAGACCGCCGCGCGCCGCGGCGGCGACCAGCGGATAGCTCATCTGGATGTCGGCCGCGGTCAGCTCGTCCCCCACGAAGAACGGCCGCTCGGCGAGCTCGCCCTCGAGGAACGCGAGGTGCTCCGCGATGCGCTTGTTCACGAAGCCGCGCGCGGGCATCCCGAGCAGGCCGAGCTTGCCGATCACGAGCTTCAAAAAGAGCGGCGGCATGAGCGAGCCCTCCGCGTAGTGCAAGAAGTAGATGTAGCGCACCCACTCCGCCGAGCCGCGCGGCGGGCTGAGCCGGCCTTCGCCGTAGCGCTCGAGGAGGTACTCGATGATCGCCCCCGACTCGGCGAGCGTGACCTCGCCGTCCCGGATCACCGGCGATTTCCCGAGCGGGTGGATCGCGGCGAGCTCCTTGGGCGCGACCATCGAGGGCAGCCGCTGGTAGCGCACGATGCGGTAGGGCAGCCCGAGCTCCTCGAGCACCCAGAGGACGCGGTGCGAGCGCGACTTGTCGAGGTGGTGGACTTCGATCATCGCGCGTCTCTGATGCTCGGGCCGCCGCATGGCAAGCCGGCTTCGCGCTCCGGGAGCGGCGTTCTTCGGAGGAGCGGAGTAGAACCCGATCGTGGGACGCCGCAAGAAGCGCATCGAGAAGGAGCCGCCCGCCGCGCCCACCGTGTCGGGCGAGGCGCGGACGAGCTTGCGCGGGCTCCTGAAGGACGTCGTCGTCAGCGAGCCGCAGAGAGACGCGCCCAAGCCCAAGGAGCCGGTGCGCGCTGAGAGGCTGTCGCAGGACTCCAGCGCGCTCTCGGAGCGCCGCGCGGAGCGGTTCCCCGGTCGGCTGGACACCGGGGACGGCG
>JAEZBP010000859.1 GCA_023427125.1 Pseudomonadota bacterium
GGGGCGCCGCAGCCGTCGGCGGGGGCGCCGCAGGTGCAGCCGATGGCGGCGCAGGGGCGCGGGGTGCAGACGCACGCGGGGCCCTGGCGGTGGAAGGGGGGCGGGCAGGCGATGGTGCAGGCGCCCGCCTCGTCGCACGCCGCTTCGCCGCCCGCCGGGGTGGGGCAGGGCTCGCCGCAGCCGAAGCGGCAGCCGTTCTCCGGGAGGTTCTCGAGGTCGTCGATGCAGCCGCCGCCGCAGCGGTGCTGGCCCACCGGGCACGCGGTGCTCCCGCCGCCGTCACGCCGGCGGCCGGCGTCGCGCTCGTCCTGGCCTCCGTCCCTCGAGTCGGTGGAGCCGTCTCCCGTCCCGTTGTTGCCGGCACAGGCACAGAGGAGGAGCGCCGAGAGCGCGAGGCGAAGCGAAAGATGCGTCACCGGCCCATTGTCTCCTCGCGGAGGGCCGGCGAGCAACCCGACAGGTTGCCCCACCTCCGACGAGGCTACCTACACGGGAGATGGACGCGCGCCACGACGAACGCCCGCTCGGCACCTACTTGCTCCTCACCGCCACGTTCAACATCGGCGCGCTTGCGGTGGGCGCGCTGCTCGGCGGGCGGCGAGGGCGCGCGGAGCTCGGCGACGTGCTGCTGCTCGGCGCCGCCACCCACGAGGCCAGCCGCATCGTCTCGAAGGAGCGGGTCGGGCGCACGATCCGAAAGCCCTTCACCGAGGTCGCGCCCGACGGCCACGAGGAGCCCAAGCCCGAGGGGCCCCGCCGCGCGCTCGGCGAGCTCTTGACCTGCCCCTACTGCCTCGCGCCCTGGGTCGCGCTGGCGCTGAGCACCTCGTATCTGCTCGCGCCGCGGATCACGCGCACCTACTGCACCGTGCTCACCATCGCGACGATCTCGGACTTCCTCCAGCGAGGATCCTCGCTGCTCAACCAGAAGCGAGCCGAGCTCGCGAGCCGCGCCGAGCTGGCCGAGCGCGCGCTCCCGGCCTGAGCTCAGCCCTCGACGCCGAAGCGCTCGCGGACGTCGAGCTCGATCGCGTCGAAGGGCTCCGCGCGCACGACGTCGCCGACGCCGGCGTCGAGCACGCGGAGGTAGTGCCCCTCGTTCCAGCGCATGACGGTCAGCGTCTGGTGCTCGGGATCGACGATCCAGTAGTGAGGCACGCGGTGGCCGTGCAGCGTGCGCTGCTTCTTGACGACGTCGTAGCGCGCGGTGCTGGGCGAGAGGATCTCGCACGCCCAGTCGGGGCGGATCTTCACGGGCAGCTCGTTGGACGGTCGCGCCGGGTGGAGGTCTCGGCGGAAGCCAACCAAGTCGTGACGGAACACCTCGCGGGTGTTGGCATAGAGGACCTCGACCTCGGTCATGAGCCACCACCCGCCAGGACCGCGCGCGCCGCCCTTGCCGTCGAACGGATCGATCAACGCGCCGATCTTCCGCTGAGCGCTTCCGTGCGCAGGCGTCGGCATCGCCTTGTAGACGATCTCCCCATCGATCAGCTCGACCGCGTGGCCCTGATCACGCAGGAACGCGAGCTGATCCAGGGTGGCCGGCCCGACCTTCGGTGCGGAGCTCATGCCGCAAGATAGCGCGGCGCCGGTCGAAGGTCTCGCGTGCCGGGAACGCCGAGCGGAGCGGTCTCCCTTGGCGGGCCACCGGGGACAGGGAACCCGGACCGGACGGAAGGGCCGCGGAGCTCGGCCGCGCGCTCGCGAAGCGCGCGCCAACTAGACAATGTCGAAGGGGTAGCCGCCGTCCTTGTAGGTCTGGTTGGCGACCGCCTTCAGGAGCTCGTCGCTGTCGCGCTCCATGTTGCTGAGCCGCTCCTTCAAGCGCGCCTCCGCGAGCACCGCGAAGCCGCTCGTGAGGTTGATCTCGCGGGCCGCCGCCGCCTCGCCCTTCTGCTCGATCGCCCGCGTCGTGCGGCTCAAGACCGCCGCGAGCGCGTAGAGATCGATCGCGCACTCGGCGATGCGCTTCTGCACGAACTGCCGCTCGGCGATGTCGCGCCCGTGCCGGCGGAGCGTCTGCTCGACCCGCTGGGCGAGCTCGGCCACGCCCTCCTCGAAGATCACCGTCTCCTTGCGGAGGGCAGGGTGCACCCGCTCGAGCCGGTCGCGCCGCACCAGGCTCCGCGCCTTCTGCGCCGCGAACTCGCTCAAGAGGCCGAAGCCCTTGATCGGCTCGCGCATCGCCTTGGCCACCTCGGCGAGCTGCTTGCCGGGGCTCTGCATCCCGGCGAGCGCGATGAAGGCGCGCAGGATCTCGTTCGTGCCCTCGAAGATCATGTTGATGCGCGCGTCGCGCATCATCCGCTCGTACGGGTACTCGGTCATGTAGCCGATGCCCGCCGCGATCTGCAGCGTCTCGTTGACGACGTACCAGAGCGTCTCGGAGCCGAAGACCTTGCAGATGGCGCTCTCGAGGGAGTAGTCGGCGACCCCCGCGTCGACGAGCCCGGTCGTCAGGTAGGTCATCGACTCGAGCGCGTAGGTCTCGGCCGACATGCGGGCGATCTTCTCCTTGATCATCCCGAACTCGCCGATCGGCCGGCCGAACGCGGAGCGCTCCTGGACGCGCTCGGTGCTCATGTTGATGAGCCGCTTGCACATGCCGATGCAGCCCGACGCGAGGCCCATCCGCCCGCTGTTGAGCACCTCCATCGCGACCTTGAACCCGCGGCCGCCCTCGCCGAGCACGTTGCCGGCCGGGACCCTCACGTTGTCGAAGAAGATCTCCGTCGTGGAGCTCCCGCGGATGCCCATCTTCTCTTCGCTCGGGCCGTTGGTGAGCCCCTCGCCGCGCTCGACGAGCAGCGCGGTGATGCGCGGCTTCACGCCGGCGTCGGGGGCGCTGGTCCGCGCGAAGACCGTGAAGACGTCGGCGAAGCCGCCGTTCGTGATCCAGATCTTCGAGCCGTTGAGCAGGTAGTGCTCGCCGTCGTCGCTCAGCTCGGCGCGCGTGGTGATCGACGCCGCGTCGCTGCCGGCCCCCGGCTCGGTCAGCGCGAACGCCGCCACCCGCTCGCCGGTCGCGAGCTTCGGGAGGTACTTCCGCTTCTGCGCCTCGGTGCCGAAGAGGAGGATGGCCTTGAGGCCGATCGACTGGTGCGCGCCGACGGTCACCGCCAGCGAGCCGTCGATCGCGCCGAGCTCCTGCACGACGCGCGCGTAGGCGGTCGAGCCGAGGCCGATGCCGCCGTACTCCTCGGGGATCGTGAGCCCGAAGAGGCCCATCTCCTTCATCTTCGCGAGGAGCGCGTCGGGGATCGCGTGCTCGCGATCGATCTTCGCCGCGTCGACCTCGGTCTCCGCGAAGCGCCGGAGGTTGTCGAGGATGAGCGAGACGTTCTCCTTCTCCTCGGGATCCATCTCCGGATACGGGAAGATGAGGTTCTCCTCGATGACGCCGTGGAAGACGGACTTCATGAAGCTGCGCTCTTGAGGGCTCACGTGGGCTCCGGGGTGGGGTCGGCGCTGGTCGTATCTGCCGGGGGGTCGAGGGCTTCCTGGGAGTCGCGTAGCTCGGCCTCGGCGCGCGCGCGGGCCACGTCCTCCTCGGTCGCCGCGCCCGGCAGGGGCAGGGTGGACTCGCGCCCGTTCTTCTTCTCCTGCCAGGGGTACTTGATGCGGCTGTGGTAGATGCTGCAGAGCGAGTCGACCAGCTGGGTCGAGATGGTGCGCAGCTCCGCCAGCGTGAGCCCCGACTCGTCGAGCTGGCCCTGGCGCAGCTTCACGAAGAGGATGCGCTGCACCATCTCCTCGAAGCGCTCGCGCTCGGGCGGGTCGATGGTGCGCGAGGCCGCCTCGACGGAGTCGACGAGCATCAGGATCGCCGTCTCCTTCGTGCGCGGGCGCATGCCGGGGTAGCGGAAGAAGGCCTCGTCGCGCTCGCGCGGGTTCCCCTCCTCGAGGGTCTTGTGCCAGAAGTACTCGATGACGCTGGTGCCGTGGTGGGTGTAGGCGAACTCCACGACGGGCTCCGGGATCCGGCCGCGCCGCAGGATGTTCACCCCCTCCACCACGTGGGCCATGATCGCGTCGGCGCTCAGATCCGGCGGGATGTGGCGGTGAGGGGAGGCCTCGCCGGGCTGCAGGTTCTCCACGAAGTACTTGGCCTGGCAGCTCTTTCCGGCGTCGTGGTAGTAGGCGCCGACCCGCGTCAGCAGGGCGTCGGCGCCGATCGCGTTGGCCGCCGCCTCCGCCAGGTTCGCCATGGCGCGCGAGTGCTCCCACGAGCCGGGCGCCTCCTTGGCGATCTTCTTGAGGAGCGGCTGATCCAGATCCGAGAGCTCCATCAGCCGCGCACGCGAGACCGAGCCGAGCGTGATGACCGCGAAGCCGGCGAGGGCCCAGGCGACGACGCCGCTGACGACCCCGTTGGCGGCGGACGCGATCATCGCGGAGCGGAGGGGCTCGGCGAGCTCGGCGGCCAGATCGAAGCCGCCATCGAAGATGATCCGCGCCGCGACGTAGACGCCGACGCCGGCGAGCGCGCCGAACGCGCCGGTCTGCACGATCCGGATCCCGCGCTTCTTCTCGCCGAGGGCCAGGATCGCGGTGACGCTCGTGGCGAGGTAGACCGCCACGCACGAGAGCCGAAAGCCGACCAGCGAGGCGGTGAGGAAGGCCATCGCGAGGCTGACCATGAGGGCGGTGCGCCGGTCGAGGAAGAGCGCCGCCCAGATGCTCATGGCGGCGACCGGCACGGCCTGGGCCGGGAACGGCGTGAAGAGGAGGAACGCCTTGGCCAGCACGAGGAGCGCGAGCGCGAGGCCGAGCAGGCCGAGCTGGGTGCGCAACAGCGCACCACGACCGGGGCTGAGGCCGCGCAGGTACGTCGTGAGCATCAGCGCGATGAGGAAGTAGACGACGAAGAGACCGAGGAGATCGTCGGCCTTCGGGGGGCGCTGCCGGTCCTCGAAGGCCTGGACGAGCGCCGCGAGGTCCGGGTCGAGGACCTTGTCGCCGCGCGCGATGAGCTCCGAGGTGGTCCGGACGCTGTCGCCGTCGACCACCCGGGCCCACGGGATGCGGAGGGTGACCGGCGCCGGCTGGGCGGCCATGACCCGCGCGGGCTCCACGAAGGTCTCCGCGCGGTTGACGAAGGCCATGAGCAGCGCGAAGACGGCGCTCATGAGGACGGCCGCGAGCGTGCTCGCGATGAGGCGGGTGCGGAGCATCCGGGAGGACCGGGTGTAGCCCGCGGGGCCCGCCCATTTCAAGGACCGGGATGGCGGTGAGGGCCCGCGGGCTCCTGCCGTGGGTCGCCCTCGGCGTCGTGGTGGGGCTCGGGATCGCGTCCTGGCCCTTCACCGTGGACGACGCGTTCGTGCTGGGGCGCTACGCCCGGCGCATCGCGCAGGGGGCCGGCTACACCATGAACGACGGGCCGCCGACCGACGGCGTGACAGGGCCGCTCGCGCTCGTGCCGGCGCTCGCCGGCGAGGCCCTCTTCGGAGATCCGGTCGGCGCTTCCAAGGCGGCGGGGCTCCTCGCCGCGGCGATCGCGGCGGCGCTCGCCG
>JAEZBP010001127.1 GCA_023427125.1 Pseudomonadota bacterium
GCCGCGGTCTTGTCCGTGTAGATCACGATGCCATAGGTCGCGACGGTGCAGCGGTCGTGGTGGTCCGTCTCGCAGCCGGCGACGAAGGTCCCCCCGACCTCGTTGCACACGTCGGCGATGAGCGCGATCGAGTCCGAGGATCCGTCGAACGAGTCGGTGCACTGCGGGCCGGAGAGGCACGCGCTCAGCGGCCCGGCGTCGGTCGGGACGGGGGTGGTGCCTCCGTCGGGCATCGCGCACGAGCCGCACGGATCGGCGCACGCGAAGGAGTAGCCGAGCGCGCTGGTCGTGCACACGCAGCTCGTCGTCACGCTGCTCCCGCAGGCGTCGCAGTAGACGCTGGCCGGGCAGCGGTCGCCCTCGGCGGACGAGGTGCAGGTGGCGCCGGCGACGACCGGGCTCGTCGCGCAGTAGGGCGCAAACTCCTCGGTGCTGCCCGCGTCGACCGCCGGCCCGCTCGTGTCGCAGCGCGCGCCGACCCGGCGGGTCTGCTCGGACTCCGTCGCCGCGCAGAAGCCGTCGGCCGGGAAGCGCTCTCCGGTCGGGGTGCCGCTCACGACGCAGCTGCACTCCGCGTCGGTGCACGAGGCCGCCACCTGCGTCCCGCTGCAGAGCACGTCGGTCCGGCAGATCCCGCCCGAGCTCGACGACGACTGCCAGGTGCACGCGTGCCCCGAGGACGAGCGATTGTCACACCCGCTCGCGAGCGAGAGTGTGATCACGAAGAACGAGAGCGCTTGCAGACGGTCCATGGCTGGCCTGGGTGTTGGGGAGAGCGAGCGGCGCCATCGTGGGCCTCCCCGCCATGACCGGCAAGGCATTGCGCTGCGCGAGGCGCTGCGTCGAGACCGGTGAGACCGGCAGGGCGTGCCTCGTGCGGCGCGGCGCCGGTTGGACGTGAGGGCCGCGCAGCTCGGCCGCGCGCGCCGAGCTGCTCAGAGCTGGGCGGGGTCGCGCACGGCGAAGGTGTCGCACTGGCGGGGATCGCCGGACTCGAAGCCGCGGCGGAACCAGCGGACGCGCTGGGCGCTCGAGCCGTGAGTGAAGGCGCGCGGATCGGAGTGGCCGAGCGTGTCGTCACCGATCGCGTGCGCGGCGCCGAGCGCCTCGGCGAGATCGGCCTCGTCGATCTGGAGCGAGGAGCGCGCGGTGTGACCCCAGACGCCGGCGAGGCAGTCGGCTTGCAGCTCGACGCGCACGGAGATCTGCGCCTCGCTCTCGCCGGGTATGCGCACGCGCATGGCGCCGATGACGTTCTGCACGTGGTGCCCCACCTCGTGCGCGAGCACGTAGGCCTGCGCGAAGTCGCCGGGAGCGCGGAGCTGCTCCGCCATCACGCGGTAGAAGCTCGGATCGATGTAGAGCTTGCGATCGGCCGGGCAGTAGAACGGCCCCACGTCGGAGGTCGCGCTGCCGCAGCCGCCCGTCTGGACCGCGTCGCCGAAGACGACCAGCGTCGGCAGCGGATACTCGCGCGGCGCGGCGGCGCCGTACGCGGGCAGCGCCCCGCGCTCGAACTGCGCCCGCCACACGTCCTCCGTCGAGGCGAGCACGGCGCGCGAGAAGTCGCAGGCCTGCGCGTGCTCGGGTGACGCCTCGCAGATCGCTCCGCCGGCCGATCCTCCTCCGCCTCCGCCGAGCACCGCGCCGAAGATCGACTGCTTCACCCCCTCGGGCGCGAGGAAGTAGATCCCGGCGAGCGCGACCAGGGCGACGAGCATGCCCTTCCAGCCCAAGGTGCGAAGCAAGAGGCCGAAGAGACGGCCGCCACCGCCCCCACCACCGCCGCGGCCTCGCCCTCGATCCTCGAAATTCTCCGAGCGCCGTTGATTGTCGATGCGCACGCCCGGGCCTCCGGTGTCAGGTCGCTCGCGTCATACAGGAAATCGCGACCGTGTGCACTTCGTCGCGCCGCTGAAATCAGGCAGGGGCCGATGAGCGCGTCATCTCGAGCATGGTCGGGCGGAAGCCGAGCCTCTCGAAGAAGCGGCGGGCGCGAGCGTTCACGAAGCCCGTGCTCAGCACGACGCGCGGGGCGCCGAGCTCTTCGAGGCGAGCGAGCGAGTGCCGCACCAGAGCCTCGGCGGCGCCGATCCCGCGCGCGTCCTCTTCGACCCACACGTCGTGGAGCTCGCCGTGGGCCTCGAGCAGGCGCATCCAGTCGCGGCCCTCCACGCGGCCGTACGCGTAGCCCGCGATCCGCCCGCCGATCTCGAGCACGTCGATGACGGCCTCGCCGTCCCGCGCGAGCTCCTTGGCGAGCCACCAGCGGTAGCCCTCCTCGAGCTTGTCGCGGATCAGATAGCGCTCCGGATCCATCTCGTGGTGGAAGCGCACGAGCTTGGCGGCCAGCACGCTGACGGCGTCGAGGTCGCGCTCCTCACACGCGCGAACGACGTGCTCGCTCACGCCTGCGCGCCCGGATCGCCCTCGCCGAGGACCGCCGCGTAGACCTCGGGGCCGAAGCGGGTGCGCTCGCCCTTCTGGCGGGCCAGCTCCCCGAGGATCGAGAGCGCCTGATCGAGCACCTCGTGGCGCACCGCGAGGCGGTAGTAGTCGTCCTCGCGCACCGGCCCGGTCGACTCGAGCGAGGAGTTCACGAGGTCCTGCTCCGCCGGCAGCAGCGTGAAGTGCGCGGCGTACTCGGCGACGGTCTCGCGATAGAGCGCCTCGAGCGCGACACCGATCGGGTTGAAGCAGAGGAAGACGTCGGCCGCCTCGAGCCGCCAGCGAGGGTAGTCGTCCTTCGCGAGGTGCCAGCGCAGGTTCGGAAACGCTCTCCGCGCGACCTCGCCGAAGTACGCGCCGGCGCACGGCGCGACGACCGACACCGCGTTCTCGTCGGGCGCGCCGTCGCCCTCTTGGCGGAGGAGCTCGAGGTAGTGATCGAGCACCGGCAAGGTCTCCGGCGTGAAGTCGAGCTCGAAGGCGAGCTTCTCCTTCACCATCCGGAAGGCGCCGAGCGCCAGATCCTCCACCTCTTCGGGCGCGCGATCGTCGTCGTTCATCGCGGCAACCATAGCGCCCGGCGTGCCTGCGACCAGGCGCCCCGGCTCGCCCGCCCCGCCTCGCGCGCTACCCTCGGGCGCCATGGACGTCATCCTCTGGCACAACCCGAGCTGCTCGAAGTCGCGCCAAGCCCTCGAGCTCCTGAAGGAGCGCGGCCACGCGCCCACCGTCCGGCAGTACCTGAAGGACCCGCCCTCGACGGCCGAGCTGCGCGCCGTGCTGAAGAAGCTCGGCGCGAAGGATCCCCACGCGCTCGTCCGCACCAAGGAGGCGCTCTACGCCGAGCTCGGCGTCGCCTCGATGGAGGGCGACGCGGTGATCGAGGCGATGGCCGAGAACCCGAAGCTCATCGAGCGCCCGGTCGTGATCACGGAGAAGGGCGCCCGCATCGGCCGCCCGACCGAGGCGATCCTCGAGGTCCTCGAGTAGCCTGGCTACTCGAACGCGGCGAAGGCGAGCGTCGCGTTGTGGCCGCCGAAGCCGGTCGAGTTGCTGAGGGCGGCGCGCACGCGCTCTCGGCGCGCCTCGCCCGGCACCAGATCGAGCTCGGCGGCGGCGCCCTCCGGTCGCTCGACGTTGATCGTCGGCGGGATCTCGCCGCGCGCGATCGCGGTGACGGCGATCACCGCCTCGAGCGCGCCGGAGGCGCCGAGCAGGTGGCCGGTCATGCTCTTGGTCGCCGAGACGGCGAGGCCGCGCCGCGCGTGATCGCCGAAGACCGAGAGGATCGCCTCGGCCTCCGCCGCGTCGCCGGCCGCCGTCGAGGTGGCGTGCGGGTTCACGTAGTCGATCGCGTCCGGGCTCAAGCGCGCCTCCTCGAGCGCCTCGCGCATCGCCGCCGCCAGGCCGGCCCCGTCGGGCGACGGGTTGGTCGCGTGGTGGGCGTCGGTGCTCGCGCCGTACCCCGAGAGCTCGGCGAGGATCGGCGCGCCCCGGCGGCGTGCCCGCTCCGCCTCCTCGAGCACGAGCGAGGCGGCGCCCTCGGCGAGCACGAAGCCGTCGCGATCCGCGTCGAAGGGGCGGCTCGCCGCCTCGGGCGCGTCGTTGCGCGTCGAGAG
>JAEZBP010000894.1 GCA_023427125.1 Pseudomonadota bacterium
CTCATCATCAAGCAGATCGGCCCCGATCTGCCGCCACAGACCAACACCGCGCAGCTCATCGACGAGATCACCGACGAGGCGCTCGGCCTCGGCCCGCTCGAGCGCCTCCTGGCCGACGAGACCGTCACCGAGATCATGGTGGTCGATCCCGAGACCATCTACGTCGAGCGCCGCGGCAAGATCGAGGCGACGGCGCTGCGCTTCACCGACGACGAGGCCGTCCGCGCGGTCATCGAGCGCATCGTGACTCCCCTCGGCCGCCGCATCGACGAGTCGACGCCGCTCGTCGACGCGCGCCTGAAGGACGGCTCGCGCGTGAACGCGATCATCCGCCCGCTCGCGATCCGCGGCTCGTGCATCACCATCCGCAAGTTCTCGAAGAAGCCGCTCCGCATCGAGGATCTGATCCGCTTCAACTCGATCAGCGAGAGCATGGCCAAGTTCATCCAGCGCTCGGTGAAGGCGCGGAAGAACATCGTCATCTCCGGCGGCACCGGCAGCGGCAAGACCACGCTCCTCAACGTGCTCTCGGCGCAGATCCCGGAGGAGGAGCGCATCGTGACGGTGGAGGACGCGGCCGAGCTGCAGCTCGGGCAGCCTCACGTCGTGAGCCTCGAGAGCCGCCCCGCCAACATGGAGGGCCGCGGCGAGTACACGATCCGCGATCTCGTGAAGAACGCCCTGCGCATGCGGCCCGATCGCATCATCGTCGGCGAGTGCCGCGGCGGCGAGGCGCTCGACATGCTGCAGGCGATGAACACCGGCCACGAAGGCTCGATGACGACGACGCACGCGAACAGCCCCCGCGAGGCGGCCGCGCGGCTCGAGACGCTCGCGCTGATGGCCGGGCTCGATCTGCCGGCGCGCGCCATCCGCGAGCAGATCGCGCAGAGCATCGACGTCATCCTCCAGCAGAGCCGCTTCTCCGACGGCTCGCGCCGCGTGACGAGCATCGCGGAGGTGGTCGGCCTCGACGACGACGGCGAGATCGATCTCCACGAGATCTTCGCCTTCCACCGCCTCGGCACCGGGCCCAAGGGCGAGGTCCTCGGCGAGTACCGCGCCTCCGGCTACCTCCCGAGCTTCCTCGACGAGTTCATCGCGCAGGGCCTCATCACCGACGGAGACTTCCTATGAGGCGCCCGTCTTCGATCATGCGGCTTCCCAGGCGGCTTTCAGCGGGAGTGCGCCCGCAAGCGAGCGCACCGCAGCGTACTCACGTACGTGAGGATGCCGAGGGCGGACGTAAGCCCCGATCAAAGTCGCCTGGGAAGCCGTGCCCCACGCACGACGACCACGCCTACGGGGACTTCCTCTGATGCAGGCGTCGTCGACGACGATGCTCCTCGGCTACACGGGCATCGCGCTGCTCGTGCTCGGCACGACCGTCGGGCTCGCCGTGATGGTGCTCGATCCGCGCAGCGAGCTCAGGGTCGCGTGGGCGCGCTACGAGGCGAAGCTCGAGGCGGAGTGCCGCTTCCTCCTCATCCAGCAGACGGGCGCGCGCATCGCGCGGATGCAGCTCGCCGGCATCGGCGCGGTTCCGGTGCTCGTGTTCCTCCTCGACGATCCGATCCTCCTCTTGCTGATCCCGCCGATCGCGCTCGCGCCCTACTTCATCCTGAAGCAGCGGAGCACCGAGCGGGTCCTCCGGATCGACGAGCAGCTCGATCCCTGGCTCTTGATGCTCTCGAACGCGCTCAAGGCGTCCCCCTCGCTCGGCGAGGCGGTGGCCAACAGCGCCAAGCTCATGCGGCCGCCGATGTCGCAGGAGCTCGACCTCGCGCTCAAGGAGATGAAGCTCGGCACGCCGCTCGATCAGGCGGTGCTGAACATGTCGGTGCGCATCGGCAGCCCCTCGGTCTCGAGCGCGCTCGCGACGATCCTCGTCGGCCGGCAGACCGGCGGCGATCTGCCGAAGATCCTCGAGGAGTCCTCGGCGACGCTGCGCGAGATGGCGCGCCTCGAGGGCGTCGTGCGCACCAAGACCGCGGAGGGGAAGACGCAGGCCTACGTGCTCGGCGTGATCCCCTTCGTGCTCATCGGCGCCATCCACATGGTCGACGAGCACTGGCTCGAGCCGCTCGGCTCGACGACGCTCGGCTTCGCCATCATCGGCACGGCCGCCGTCCTCTGGGTGGCGGCGATCCTGCTCGCCCGGCGCATCCTCGCGGTGGACGTCTGATGTACCAGGTCTACGGCTACGCCTCCGCGGCGATGATCGCAGCCGGTGTCTCGCTCGGCGTCTTCACGCTCGCGCGCAACCCCCCGGTCGACACGCCGCGGCTCGGCGTGCGCGGCCTCAAGCGCCACCAGGCGCTCGCCGAGGGCGGGAGCTTCGCCACCATCGAGCCCCTGATGCGCCTGGTCGCCGGCTGGTGCGCGCACCTGCCGCTCGGCGACAAGCGCCGGCAGATCGACGAGATGATCAAGCACGCGGGCGGCTGGCTCGGCCTCACCGCCAACGAGTTCGTCGCGCTGAGCGGCATGGGCGTCGTGGGCTTCACGATCCTCGGGCTCACCACCGTGACGCTGGCCGAGCTGCCCGCGATCATGACCTTCTTCTTCGCGGGGCTCGGCGGCATCCTCCCCTACGTGCGCTGCAGCGGCGAGGTCGCGCGGCGCTTCAAGGAGGTGAACCGCGCCCTGCCCGGCTCGATCGACCTCGCCTCGCTCTGCATGGGCGCGGGCCTCGATTTTCCGGGATCGATACGGCAGATCGTCGACAAGGCGGGCCGCAAGGACGCGCTCGTCGAGGAGATGAGCTTCATCCTCCAGGAGCTCGATCTGGGCCGCACGCGGCGCCAGGCGCTCGAGAACTTCGCCGATCGGGTCCCGACCGAGGCGGTGCGCGACTTCGTCGGCACCGTCGTTCAGAGCGAGGAGAAGGGGAACCCGCGCGCGGAGGTGCTCCGGATCCAGGCGCGCATGCTGCGGATGCGGCGCAGCGTGATGGCCGAAGAGGCCGCGGCGCGCGCGGCGGTGCTCATGATGGGCCCGCTCATGCTCATCTTCGGCGCCATCATCCTCGTCTTGCTCGGGCCCTTCGTCGTCCAGAGCATGCAGAGCGGGGTCTAACGTGGAAGCTTGGCTGGAGATCGTTCGCGAAGACGGCACCCTCGAGCGGCAGCGGCTCGAGGGCGATCGCATCACCGTCGGCCGCTCGCCCGCGGCGACGATCCCGATCCCCGACGCGCGCAACCTCGATCCCGAGCACCTGATGCTCTCGCCGCGCGGCGAGGGGTGCTGGGTCGCGGTCGCGCAGGGGGCGAGCGTGCCGGTCATGGTGCGCGGCGCGCCCTTCCAGCACGGCATCGTCGCGTGGAACACCGAGCTCTCGATCGGCAACCTCAAGCTGAAGATCGCCGACTCGCTCCCGAAGGAGAAGAAGGCCGGCGCCGAGAAGCCGGTGAGCGCGCCGGTGCTCATCGCGTTCTTCATCATCGTGCCCCTCGTCGGCTGGATGCTGCTCTCCGATCCGGACACCGGCATCGACGCCAACCCCGCCGCGCCCGCCCCCGAGGTCTTCGACGCGGGCGCGACCTGCACGACCACCGGAGGGACGGCGCGCCACCACGCCGACCGCGACGCGGAGGCGGCGATCGCGAAGAGCGAGCGCTACCCCTTCGCGGCGCAGGACGGAGTGCAGGCGGTCCTCCTCTTCCGCCGCTCGGAGGCCTGCTACCGCGCGACCGGCGCCACCACCGAGGCCGCGCAGATGCGCCGCGAGGGCGACACGATGCAGCGCCGCATCGAGGAGGACTACACGACGCACAAGCTCCGGCTCGAGCGCTCGCTGCGCCAGGCGCGCCTCCCCGACGCGGTGATCGAGACCCGCGCGATCATCGAGATCCTCCGCCACCGCGAGGGCGACCCCTACCTCGCGTGGCTCCGGCAGCTCGAGCGCCAGCTCCAGCTCGCCATCGACTCGGCCACCACATGAAGCGATCGATCCTCTTCGTCCTCGGCCTCTCCCTCGCGAGCGTCGGGTGCGGCGCCGCGAGCCCCGGCGGCCAGCGCGCCGGCTCGCCCGACGCGCTCGACACCATCAGCCCCGAGGAGCTCTACCGCCGCGGCGTGCTGCTCGGTCAGTCCGGCGACTCCGTGCGCGCCGAGCAGTACATCGCCGCCGCGATCGATCGCGGCTTCTCGGAGGAGACGGCGATGCCCGCGCTGATGCACGCCTGCGTGAGCTCCTCGCGCCTCAGCGCGGCGCTCACCTACGCGGAGCCCTATCTCCTGCGCCACCCGAGCAACTGGCCGCTGCGCCTGCTCGTCGCCTCGCTCCACATGGGGCTCGCCCAGCACGAGCGCGCGCGCTCGGAGCTCGAGCGGGTGCTGCGCGACGCGCCGGACGAGCCGCCGGAGGCGCACTACTTCCTCGGCGTGCTCCTGCGCGACGAGCTCGACGACCTCGAGGGCGCGCGCGGGCACTTCCGCCGCTACCTCGCGATCGCGCCGCAGGGCGACCATCGCGACGAGGCGCTCGCGGCGCTGCCCGAGGAGGAGCGCGGCATCCCGCGGCGGATGGAGCGGCACGCGCCGGCGCCCGACGAGGGCCCCGCCGACGCCGCGGCGGCTCCTGCGGGAGGAGCCAACCTTTGATCCCCGCCGACGTCTTCGAGCAGAGCCTGCTCAAGTTCCTCGAGCCGGTCCGCCCCTTCCTCGACGACGCGGCGGTGACCGAGATCATGATCAACGGGCCCGACCTCATCTTCATCGAGAAGAAGGGCAAGCTCTACCAGACCGACGCGCGCTTCCCCTCGCGCGAGGCGCTGACCGCGGCGATGCGCAACCTCGCGCAGTACGTGGGCCGCCACATCGACGAGCACCGGCCGATCCTCGAGGCGCGCCTGCCGGACGGCTCGCGCGTCGAGGCCGTGCTCCCGCCGGCGGCGCCCGACGGCCCGATGGTCGCCATCCGCCGCTTCTTCCGCGAGACCTTGACGATCGATCGGCTGATCGAGTTCGGCGCGTTCACGCCCGACGCGGCGGTCCTCCTGCGCGGGGTCGTCGGCGTGAAGCAGAACGTCATCGTCGCGGGCGGCACCGGCTCGGGCAAGACCTCGCTCTTGAACGCGCTGACCGGCTTCATCCACGACGACGAGCGCATCGTCATCATCGAGGACACCCGCGAGGTGCAGTGCCAGCAGCAGCACGTCGTGCAGCTCGAGGCGCGGCCGCCCGACGGGCGCGGCAAGGGGCAGGTCACGATCCGCGATCTCTTCAAGGCCACGCTGCGCATGCGCCCCGATCGCATCGTGGTCGGCGAGATCCGCAGCGCCGAGGCGCTCGATCTCGTGCAGGCGATGACCTCGGGTCACGGCGGCTGCATGGCCACCGTGCACGCGACCTACCCGACCGACACCCTCAACCGCCTCGAGACGATGGCGATGATGAGCGACGTCCAGCTCCCGCTGCGCGCGCTGCGCGCCCAGGTCTCGAGCGCGATCGACTTCATCGTGCAGACCTCGCGCCTGCGCGACGGCTCGCGCTGCGTCACGCACATCAGCGAGGTGCAGGGCTACGATCCCGATCGCGGCTACGAGCTCGCCGACGTCTTCGTGCGCACCTACGGCGGCCAGGACGAGTACGGCCGCATCCAGAGCCAGCTCGCCCCGACCGGCTTCGTCCCCAAGTGCACCGAGCTCCTGCGCGGCCACGGCTACGAGCTGCCCGACAGCATCTACGCCGCGACGGTGAACGAGTGAGCGCCCGTGATGTGAGCTGACGCGCGTCGCCCACGGCGAGCCTGCGCAGTCACCGACACACCCTGGGCACGCTCCCGCACAGCCTCGACAGCGCTCCGCCTCTTCGCGCGCGGCACGGTCGCTGCGTACGTCGCGCGCGCAATGAACGTCTCCCAGCTTCCCCGACGGCCCGACGCGCTCTCGCTCTCTCTCACCTTGCTCGCCGTGCTGGTCGGCGCCGCGCCGGCGTCGGCCCAGGGCGGCGCGGCCCTCTACCCCGGGGCGACCCAGGGCACGTGGACACAGGGCCCCTGGAGCGAGCCCGACGCGATCGCGCAGCTCGAGGCGGCGATCGCCGTGAGAGTGCACCAAGGGGATACGAACGAGGCGCTCGCCGTGATCGAGAGCGCGGACCTGCGCGCGCTCGATCGCGGCTCGCTCACGCGGCTCGTCCGCGCGGCCCAGCGGCTCGAGCCACCGGGAGGCGAGCCCGGCTGGCTCTGGGGAGGGATCGCGTTCGGCATCGTCGGCCTCGCGGGCGCCATCGTGACGCCGCTCGCGTACGCGCTCGACTCGCCCTGCGCGAGCTGGTTCTCCGACTCGAGCTGCGTCGACACCCGCGACAACGCGCCGCTCGTGGCGGGTCTCGCGCTGTCGGGCGCCGCGGTCGCCGCCGGCCTCTCGCTGATCGTCGTCTTCCTCGTCCGTCACGTCTTCGAGCCCGAGCGCCGGCGCTTCATCGAGCGCCGCCGCACGGTGATCGAGGAGCTGATCGAGACCCGCGCCGCGCTCCGCTGGTGACTCCGCGTGCGCTCTTTCCGACGCCGCGACATTGCGGAGCCACATGGAACCGTACTTTCCGCCGCCGCGACGTTGCGCAGCCACATGGAACCGTACTTTCCGCCGCCGCGACGTTGCGGAGCCACATGGAACCGCACTTTCCGCCGCCGCGACGTTGCGGAGCCACATGGAACCGTACTTTCCGCCGCCGCGACGTTGCGGAGCCACATGGAACCGCACTCTCCGCCGCCTCAGCGCTGCGGAGCCACATGGGGCCGTGCTTTTCGCCGCCGCCGCGGGCGGTTGCGCAGCTCGCCGGTCCTGTGGTCTGATTCCTCGACTGACTGAGCGTTCGCGGACGGAGCGCTGGTCGAGTCAGAGGAGGGAGACGACGATGGCCATTCTCCAGAGCGGCAGCTCGCCGGGACAGCGTATCGAGGCGGGTAACACGGTGCTCGATCGCGCGAAGGGAGCGAACACCGCCCCCGTGAAGAAGCGTCTCGGAGAGTTCACGAAGGAACACCGCGCGTACGAGAAGGGGCACAAGGCGGCCTCGAAGGCGCGCGAGGCCCTCTTCGCGCAGGAGCGCAAGCTCGGCGAGGGCGACGCCGGCCAGGACGTGGCGCTCGACAAGCTCGCCTCCGCGCTCGTCGGCGCGGGCGCGCCGCGCAACCGACCGCTCGCGGGGCTCGAGACGCGCAGCGTCAGCGAGCTGAAGAAGCTCCCGACGCTCGAGGAGGCGAACGCCCTCATCCGCCTCGCGGGCAAGTGCGCGAAGCACCCCGACGGCAAGGTGAAGAAGGCGGCCGCCGCGTGCCGCACCGCGGCGCAGGCGGTGATCGCCGCGAGCAAGCCGCTCGCGACGCTCGCCCGGAACTTCCAAGCGGCCGCAGGCGCCCGCGACGCGGTCGCGCCGCGCTGGGAGAAGGCGTTCGCCGCGCTCAAGCAGGGCGCGCGCTCGGCCGAGCACGACGGCGCCACCGACCTCCTCGCGGCGCTCTTCGAGGTGGCGGCGGCGCGGGTGAAGCCGCGCAAGAAGAAGCCCGTCGAGGGCGCCTGATCAGCGCGCGATGGAGCTGAGAGAGCACGCCGGCGCGGAGGCGTTCCTCGACGCGCTGCGGCCGATGTGGGCGCCGCGCGAGGCGGAGCTCAACCTGCTCGTGGGGATCGCGTGCACGATCCGTAACGGGTGGATCCCCGAGCGCGGTGCGCTGCTGGCGACGCTCGAGCGCGAGGGCCGCGCGATCGCCGCGGTGCTCCGCACGCCGCCCCACGGCTTCATCGTGGCGGAGGGCGCGCCGGGCGCCGCGGCGGAGCTCGCGCGGGTGCTCGCGCGATCGGACGCGCAGCTCGACTCGAACGCGGTGATCGCCACGTCTCCAGTCGCCGAAGAGTTCGCCCGCGCGTGGGCCGGCGCGACGAATCGCTCGGCCTCTCTCACGACGCCCCAGCGGATCTACGCGCTCGAGGCGGTCGTTCCGCCGCCACCACCGGCGGGCCGGTGCCGTCGTGCAGAGTCGAGCGACGCCGACACCATCGCGCCCTGGTTCCACGCGTTCGTGCTCGAGGCGGCGCCGCACGAGGCCGGCGAGCGCGACGCGACGATCGCCCTCGCGCGAGCGCGCATCGAGCAGGGCATCGTGTACGTGTGGGAGCAGGGCGATGCGCCCGTGAGCATGGCGATGCTCGCCCGTCCCACGCCGAACGGGATCACCCTCACCTCCGTGTACACGCCGCCGGCGCTTCGTGGAAACGGCTTTGCTGCAGCGTGTGTCGCGGCGCTGAGCCAGGAGGCGCTCGACTCGGGCAAGCGCTTCGCTTGCCTCTACACCGACGCTGCGAACCCGACGTCGAACGCGCTCTACGAGCGGATCGGCTATCGCAAGGTGTGCGACTCGGAGCTCTGGAGCTTCACCTGAATCGTCAGCGCGCCGCGCGCCGCTCGGATCGTTCCCTCGCCGCCTCGAGGGCCTGCGCGGGCTCGACGAGGTGCTCGGAGAGGAACCAGACCTGCATCTCGCTCGTGCGGATGATGTCGCTGACGAGGAGATCGTTCGAGCCCTCGTCGCCGATCTCCGATGCGCGGTGCGCCGCCTCCCTCGCCGTCTCGAGCACGTGCTCGTGGGCCTCGAGCAGGCGCGAGAGCTGGGTCGGCACGTCCTCGCGATCGCGCGGGGGGCGCTCGAGCTTGGTCATCTCGGCCACGTCGTGGGCCATCGCGATCGCGACGCCGCCGAGCACCTGCACGCGCTCGGCGAGCTCGTCGATGAGCTCGGTCTGCTCCCGCGCGTGCTCGTCGTAGAGCAGGTGGAGCGAGTAGAACGTCGGCCCGCTCACCTGCCAGTGGTGCTTCTTGTACATGTCGCGCAGCGTGATCGTGTCGGCCAGGATCTGGTTCAGCGTCTTGACCATCTCCATGCGCACCTCGTCCTCGAGCGCGAGGGGGTAGCGCACCAGCTTGCCGTAGCCCTGGATGGGCTTGCCCCGCTGGTGGAGGCGCGGCTCGGCGCGCCCATGACCGTTCGTCCGACTGCTCTTCGGCATCGTTCGTTCTCCCTCCCGACGCGCGACTAGACCCGCGCCCGGCCCTCGCCACGTCACGGGGCACGGTCGTGCTATGAAGCGCGCCGTGAGCCGCGCGATTCGCATCGGCCTGCTCGGCGCGGGCGTGGTGGGCCAGGGCATCTTGCAGCTGCTCCGCGATCACGCGGAGAGCATCGAGCGGCGGCTCGGCGCGCGCATCGAGGTGCGCCGCGTGGTCGCGCGCGACGCCGAGAAGGCGCGCTCGCCGCTCGTGCCCGAGGCGCTGCTCTCGTTCGATCCCTCGGTCCTCATCGACGACGACGAGATCGACATCGTGGTCGAGGTGATCGGCGGCGTGGAGCCCGCCGGCGCGATCCTGCGACGGGCGCTCGAGCGCAAGAAGTCGGTCGTGACCGCCAACAAGGCGCTCCTCGCCGAGCATGGCCACGAGCTCATCGAGCTGGCCGAGGCGCAAGGCGTCGACCTCTACTTCGAGGCGGCCGTCGCCGGCGGCGTGCCGGTCATCCGCGTGCTGCGCGAGGCGATGGCCTCGGACACGGTGGTGTCCCTGCGCGGCATCGTGAACGGCACGAGCAACTACATCCTCTCGCGCATGAAGGAGGGCGGCCTCGACTTCGACGTCGCGCTGCGCGAGGCGCAGGAGAAGGGCTACGCGGAAGCGGACCCGACGCTCGACGTCGGCGGCGGCGACGCGGCGCACAAGCTCGTGATCCTCGCGATGCTCGCGTTCGGCGCGAAGGTGCATCCCTCGCAGGTCGCGACCGAGGGGATCGATCGCGTGGCGGCGATCGACATGCGGATGGCGGCGCGCTTCGGCTACGTGATCAAGCCGCTCGCGATCGGCCGGACGCTGCCGGACGGGGCGCTCGATCTGCGCGTGCATCCGGCGCTGGTGCCGACCTCGAGCGTGCTGGCGAGCATCTCGGGCGCGCTCAACGCCGTGACCATCGAGGGCGCGATGCTCGGACCGTGTCTGCTGAGCGGCTACGGCGCCGGCGCGCTGCCGACCGCGATGAGCGTGGTGAGCGACATCGTCGACGTCGGGCGCAACCTGGTGCGCGGGGCGAGCGGCCGCGTGCCGCAGCGCGCGTGGCGGGGCGAGCACCTCGCCATCCGCGAGGTGCGCGACGTCGGGCGCAACGTCGGCCCCTACTACCTGCGCTTCGTCGTGCTCGATCGGCCCGGCATGCTCGCGCGCATCGCCGGCGTGCTCGGCGCGTTCGACGTCTCCATCGAGCAGATGGTGCAGGAGGGCCGCGCGGGCCAAGAGGACGCCGCGGTGCAGGTCGTCATGCTCACGCACGAGGCCCGCGAGGCGAACGTGAAGAGCGCGCTCCGCGAGATCCACATGCTGAGCGGCATCGTGGAGAAGACCACCGCGCTGCGCATCGAGCGCGGCTGAGCTCCCTCATCCGATCGGCGCTCACGGGGTCGAATAGGACTCGGCCTCGAGCTGCGCGCCGGTCTCGCGCATCCAGATCACGTCGCCGCGGATCTCCGCGATCTGATCGAGGCGCGCGGTGATCTCTCTCGGCAGGATCAGCCCCTTCTCCACGATGAAGCGGCCGTCGAGCCGGCGCGCGACCTTGCCGAGCCGCTCGCCGTCGCGATCGCGCACCTTCATCCCCTCTCGCACCTGAACGATGTCCATGAAGGGGAGATGGGCCCCCGCCGCGCGCTGTCACCGCGAGTCAGGATAGAGCACCCGCAGCAGATCGCTCCGGCTCACGATGCCGATGAGCTTGCCCTCGCGCAGGACCGGCAGGCGCCCCACGTCGGCCCGCACCATGTGCGCGAGCGCGTCCTCGAGGGGCGTCTCGAGCGTGGTCGTCTCGAGCTCGGCGCTCATGTGGCTCGCGACCGGCAGGTGCACGCCGGAGCCCGCGCGCGCTCGCTCGACGTCCCGCCGCGAGACGACGCCGACGAGCCGCCCGTCGCGCACGACCGGGACCCCGCCGTGCGACCACGCGTCGAGGCGCTCGCCGAGCTCTCGGAGCGAGAGGTCGGGGCGGACGGTGCGCACCGGGCTGCTCATCAC
>JAEZBP010001130.1 GCA_023427125.1 Pseudomonadota bacterium
GAGGTGCGGCGGCGCACGTCGGTGCCCACGGAGCGCGGCTCGTCGGGTGCGCCGCGTCACCTCGGTGGCCGCGAGGGTCGGGACGGCCGTAGCCGCCCAAAAAGCCCACCCCTGCGCCGTTCCGCGCGGGGGAGCGGAAAGCTCAGCTCGTCGGGCCGCCGCCGCCGCCGCCGTCGTCGCTGCGGCTCTCGCGGAAGCTGAGGAAGAACCGATCGCGCAGCGCCGCGCTCCGCGGATAGAGCTCCTGGATGCCGCCGAGGTTGCTGCGGAAGGCGGTCACGAGGTCCTCGCGCGCCATGTTCTCGTTGGCCTGCGCCTGGGCGGCGGCGAGGGCGGCGTCGCGCCGGGCCCCGATGGCCGCGACGAGCCCGGTGAGCGCGCCCTCGATCGCCGGCAGGTGCTCGGCGCGCAGCGGGCTCGACTCGGGCAGCGCGCGCACCCGAGGCAGCAGCACGTCTTCGGTGCGCTTGCGCTGCGAGTCGCCGCGGGGCTTGGTCTCGGCCTGCTTGCCGTCTTTGAACACCGCGCCGAGCGCGGCCTGGTTGCCCTTCTTCTTGCAGTCGTTGTAGAGCGCGTCGATCGCCTCCTCGAGCCGCGCCTCCGCGAAGCGGACCTTCACCCGCGGCTTCATCGAGGCCTTCGTGGTCGCGTCGACCTGATCGAGCGCGCCCTCCCATTGAGTCATGGTCGCCACGAACGGCGCCTGCAGAGGCCGCGTCGCGTCCTCCTCGTCGAGCGCATCTGCGTGATACCAACCGCACTTCTTGGTCGTGTCGATCGGCGTATCCATCCCCGGTGTCTGTGCCATGTCGAGACGCTAGCTCCGTCCGGCATCGGCGATCAAGCGAGGCCCTTCACGGTGTGGATGAGCACGAGCTCGGCCTTGGACGGGAGCCCGATCTATCGTAGCGTCGGTCGATGGCGACTCGAATGCTCTGGGCGGTGCTCCTGCTGGCGATGGCGAGCGTCGGATGCACCAACGACATGCGGGGCATGCCGGGAGGAGAGGACTCGTGCACCTCTCGCTGCGAGCAGGGCAAGGAGGAGGGGTGCTACGCCGACTCTCTCGACTGCGAGATGCGGTGCATGGACGCTCGCACGAGCGCGGAGGCGGACGGATGCACGGCCGAGCTCGAGGCGGCGCTCGCTTGCGAGGAGACGCTGGACATCTGTCAGTCAGGGTGCCTCGAGGAAGTGAACGCGCTCATGCAGTGTCACGCTGGGCCTTGAGCTCGGCTGGCAATGCGCGGCGCGCGGTCTATCTTGCCGCGCTCCATGAACGAACCGAGGACGCCGCGGAGCGAGGGTTATCGACAGCCGGCCGAGTGGGAGCCGCACGCGGGCGTGTGGCTCGCGTGGCCGAGCCACGACGAGCTGTGGGCCGAGGTGCTGCCGGACGCCCAGCGCGAGCACGTCGCGATGTGCGAGGCGATCGCCGATCTCGACGAGAACGGCAACCCGCGCGGCGAGACCCTGCACGTGCTGGTGCCGAGCGCGATCCGCGAGGTCGAGGCGCGCGCGCAGCTCGAGGGGCTCGGCGCCGTCTTCCATCGGCTGCCCTTCGGCGACATCTGGATGCGCGACATCGCGCCGATCTTCGTGAAGAGCGACGAGGGCGTCGCGCCGGTCTGCTTCGCGTTCAACGGCTGGGGCGGCAAGTACATCCTCGACGGCGACGAGCTGGTCGCGGGGCGGGTCGGCGAGCTGGCGGGCGGCGAGCTCTTCGCGTTCGGCTTCGTGCTCGAGGGCGGCGCGGTCGAGACCGACGGCGAGGGCACGCTGCTCACGACCCGCCAGTGCCTGCTCAACCCGAACCGCAACCCGGGGATGCACCAGGACCGCATCGAGGCGGGCCTGCGCGAGGCGCTCGGCGCCGACACGATCCGCTGGCTCGACGAGGGCCTGCTCCACGATCACACCGACGGCCACATCGACACGATCGCGCGCTTCGTCGAGCCGGGCCGCGTGGTCTGCATGGCGCCCTCGGGCGACGACGATCCGAACCGCGAGGTGCTCGAGACCATCGCGAAGGATCTCGCGCGCATCAAGGACGCGAAGGGCCGGCGGCTTCAGGTCGAGCGCATCCCCTCGCCCGGCCGGGTGCTGGACGAGGAGGGGCTCGTGCGGCCCGCGAGCTACGTCAACTTCTACATCGCCAACACGACCGTGGTGGTGCCGACCTACGGCACGCCCTACGACGAGGAGGCGGTGGCCGCGCTCGAGCCGCTCTTTCCGGGGCGGCGGGTCATCGGCGCGAGCGCGAGCGCGATCCTCCAAGGAGGCGGCGCGTTCCACTGCATCACCCAGCAAGAGCCGGCCCGCATCAGTTAGCTGGCGGGGCTGCGGGTCTCCGGTTGCCGAGGGGCGATCAGGCGACAACCCCGAGCGGGATTCCCACGATGACGACGATGAAGAAGACGAACGACGAGGACCGCCTCTCGCTGGCGGTGATCCAGTGCGCGCTCGACGAGGCGCGCGAGCTCAACGTGGCGCGCGTGGTGGGGCACATCCGCGAGGCGGCCGCTCAGGGAGCGAGCGTGATCCTCGCGCCCGAGCTCTTCGAGGGGCCGTACTTCTGCACGACCGAAGACGAGAGCTACTTCGAGTGGGCGCGCCCGCTCGAGGGCAACAAGACGCTCGCGCGGCTCTCGGAGCTCGCCAAGGAGCTCGGCGTGGTGCTGCCCTACTCGTTCTTCGAGAAGGCGGGCCAGGCCTACTACAACAGCCTCGCGATGATCGACGCCGACGGCGCGCTGCTCGGCGTGTATCGCAAGTCGCACATCCCCGACGGCCCGGGCTACGAGGAGAAGTACTACTTCCGCCCCGGCGACACCGGCTTTCGCGTCTGGGGCACGAAGCACGGCACGATCGGCGTCGGCGTCTGCTGGGATCAGTGGTACCCGGAGTGCGCCCGCGCGATGGCGCTGCTCGGCGCCGAGGCGCTGCTCTACCCGACCGCGATCGGCACCGAGCCGGTCTCCGGCGAGGACACCAAGGATCCCTGGCAGCGGGTGATGATCGGCCACGCCGTCGCCAACTCGATCCCGGTGGCGGCGGCCAACCGGATCGGCGACGAGGGCGGGCAGGTCTACTACGGCAGCTCGTTCATCGCCGACCCGCGCGGCGACAAGGTGGCGGAGCTCGGCCGGAGCGAGCCCGGCGTGCTCGTCTCGAGCTTCGATCGCAAGGCCCTCGCCAGCCGCCGCGCCGCCTGGGGCTTCTTCCGCGACCGGCGCCCCGAGCTCTACGAGGTCCTGCTCACCGCCGACGGCCGCCCTCGC
>JAEZBP010001131.1 GCA_023427125.1 Pseudomonadota bacterium
GTAGCTCGGCCCGCGCGCTCGCGAAGCGCGCGCACAGCCAACTCAGCGGCCGGCGGCGGCGAGGGCGCGGGTGAGGAGCTCGCGCGAGAACACGGTGCCCACGAGGCGCTCGCGCGCTTGGCGGGCGGCGGAGCGCCACTCCTCGGCGTAGGCCGAGGCGTCGACCTGGGTGATCCCCTGGGTCGAGGTGAGCGTCTCGAAGTAGCGGTCGTCGGCCCGGCGCACCGCGCGGTTCAAGGTCTCGGCGGCCTGGCGGCCGGTGTCGCGGAGCGCCTGCTGGACGTCGGGCGGGAGCGCGTCGACGCGGGGCTTGGCGAAGACGATGCCGCCGACCAGCACGGCGTCGCTCTGCCGCATCACGTGGCTGAGGAGCGTGTGCCACTGCAGCGCCGAGGCGGCGCTCGCCGAGACGACGACGGTGTCGACGCGGCGCGCCTCGAGGGCGGCGCGCACCCCCGTCAGCGGGAGCGGGACCGGCGTGGCGCCGACGACCGAGAAGAACGCGGGCGCGAGCGGATCGTCCGGCAGGACCCACGCGCGGTGGCCTCGCAGATCGGCGGGGCGCGCGATCGGGTAGGTCGAGAAGACGCGCCCGCGGCCGAAGTCGCTCCAGCCGATCAGCGTCGCGCCATGCTCCTCGAAGAGGCCCCGGAGCTCGCCGTCCATCGCGGCGCGCGCGCGATCGAGGGGCTCGTAGCCGTCGAAGACGCCGGGCGCCTGGAGCACCAGGCTCGGCCGCGCGATCTGGCCGAGGCCGACCGCCGTGAAGCAGCCGCCGTCGAGCGCTCCGGCGCGCAGGCGCGCGACGAGCTGCGGCTCGTCGCCGGGGGTCGCGACCTCGAGGTGGAGGGTGAGCCGCCCTTGCGTCTGCGCGCGCAAGGTGTTGCCCCACGCGCTCAGCACCCGATGCCAGATCGAGCCGCGCGGCGCGAGCACGGCGAAGCGGAGGGCGCTCTCCCCCGCGGCCTCCTGCGCGCGGCTCACCGGGTGCGGCGTCACCGCGGCGGCGATGACGATCGCGAGCACGACCAGCTGGCGTCCCTTCATCGTCTCCTCCGCGCGCCCCTCGCGGCCCGGATCGACGTACCCACCGGCGCCTCCCCGCCAAGGCTGCGCGCAAGGCCTGTCGCGATCACGGCGCTCGGGAACCCCGAGCGGAGCGGTTCCGGCTGACCGGACACCGGGGATGGGAAGCGCCCGCGGGTCGGTGCCGCGCAGCGCGGCCCGCGCGCGCTGCTCGCACACGCGCGGCGGGACGCTGTATAGTGCGCGGCTTTGACGACGCGCGGCGCTCGCCGCCGGGGAGATCACGATGGGACGGAAGCTGCTTGGAACGTGGATGGCTGTGCTCGCGCTCGGTGGGCTCGTGGCGTGCGACGGTGGCGGCACCGCCGACGGAGGCACCGACTCGGGCCCGGCCGTCGACAGCGGTCCGCAGCGCGTCTGCCCGAGGACGAACGTCCCGGCGCCCGAGGAGCTGATGGGCGCGTGCTGCTTTCGGCACTCGAACGAAGACCAGCTCGCGACGCCGGAGCTGCGCCTCGCGTACCTCCAGATCACCGAGCCGGCGGGCTCGACGCTGACCAGCACCACGCTGACCGGCGTGCTCAACACGGCGATGCAGCGGGAGACGTTCAACTGGCTGGTCCGCGCCGAGGGCAGCGAGGGGGACGGCGCGGCGACGCTGGTGACCGGCTTCGGTCGCCGCCTGGAAGACGGCACCTACGCCTTCTCGGCCGGCGCGGCCGGCACGGAGGGTGACCCGGACACGTGGTGCCCGGTGACGCTCGAGGGCAACGTCAGCGGCGAGAACCTCACGACGAGCGCGCTCGAGGGCTCGGTGACGGTGCCGATCTTCGACGAGGACGGCGAGAACGTGCAGCTCGAGCTGACCCTCCGTGAGGTCGAGATCACCTCCGCGATGCTCAGCGAGGGTCGGAGCTGCGTCGGCGTGAAGGTCGCGCGCCCGTTCACGTACACGCCGGCCGGGACGCTGCAGGGCTTCATCGAGGTCGCCGGCGCGATCGGCGGCGAGATCTCGGTGCCGGGCATCAACACCACGGTGTGCACCGCGATCGCCGGCGACGTGCTGACCGACGCGGACTACTGCGAGACGACCCCGCAGGGCGAGTGGGCGACCCCGCCGGACTCGATCTGCGACGCGACCGGCTGCACCCAGAACACGGCGGGCACCACCGACGCGTGCGATCCCGCCAGCAGCTGCAACGCGTGGCGCATCGTCGCCGACTTCGCCGCCTCGGGCGTCGACATCACGAACAGCGCCTGCCCTTGAGTTTGCTGGCGCGCGCCTTCGCGCGCGCGGGCCGACCTGCGCGACCTTCCCTCCAGTCGACGCTACCCGTCCCCGGTGTCCAGCCGAGGGTGAACGCGCCGCTCGGCCTTCTTCCGAGCGCCGTGATTTCGCGACAGTCTCTTGCGTCACGCGCTGCCGTCGAGCGTGACTCGGTGGCGGCCTTGACGTAGTCGAGGCCGGTGCAATCATTGATTGCATGGCCAGCATCACCATCCGCGATCTCGATCCGGAGTTGAAGGCGCGCCTGCGCGAGCGCGCAGCGCGCCACGGCCGAGCGATGGAGGAAGAGGTGCGGTCCATCTTGCGCAGCGTCCTCGCCGAGACTGACGACACGCCGGCGCGGCTCGGCGAGGCGATCCACTCGCGCTTTCGGGAGCTCGGTGGGGTGGAGCTCGAGCTGCCGCCGCGCGAGCCCATGCGCGATCCGCCCGAGCCACGATGATCGTCCTCGACACCAACGTCCTCTCGGAGCTGATGCGGAGCGAGCCATCCTCTCTGGTGCTTCGATGGATGGACGGGCAGAGCCCCGCGGGCCTGTACACGACGAGCCTCAGCGAAGCCGAGATCCTTCACGGCGTCGCGCTGCTCCCGGAGGGCAAGCGCCGCCAGGCGATCGCGGCCGCTGCGCGCGCGATGTTCGAGGAGGACTTCGCGAGCCGCGTCCTTCCGTTCGGCTCCGCGGCCGCGCGTGCGTACGCAGCCCTCGCCGCGGCGCGCCGTCGCGCGGGTCGCCCGATCGCGACCATGGATGCGCAGATCGCGGCCGTGACAGCTGCGGCCGGCGCTCGGCTCGCCACGCGCAACGTCGCGGACTTCGACGGATGCGGCATCGACGTGATCGATCCGTGGCGCTGACTCGCTGGCGTCCATGGCGCGCACGGGGTTGTCGGGGGTGGGATGATGCCGTAGCATCGCGCCATGCGAGGGGCGTTGTCGGTAATGGGGCTTGTGTTGTTCGTGTGCCCAGCGCTCGCCGCGGGGCAGGCGCCGGACGCCGCGGCCCCGGATGCTGCGGCCCGCGCGGCGTACGCCGAGGGCGAGCGGCAGTACGAGGCGGGCAACCACCAGCTCGCGTTGGAGGCGTTCGAGCGGGTGCGCCAGTTGATGACCGACAACCCGGCGGGCCGGGTCTTGATCGGGTACAACATCGCCAAGTGCCATGACCGGCTGGGGCGGGACGCGGAGGCGCTGCGCGAGTACGAGCGGTACCTCGCCGACGCGCCGTCGGGTGCGCCCTATCGAACCGAGACGCTCGACCGGGTGCGCGAGCTGCGGGGGCGCGTCGCCGCGAGCGGGGCGAGCGCCGCGCCGGCCACGGGGCCGAGCGCCGAGGCGCCTGCCTCTTCGGGCGGCTCGGTGC
>JAEZBP010000925.1 GCA_023427125.1 Pseudomonadota bacterium
CTCAAGAACTCCAGCACGAGCGGGAGGCGTTCGGCCGTCGCGGAAGCGCGGAGGCGGTCACCGAGCGAGGCGGCTTGCTCGTCTGTCGACCCACGGCATCGCTGCGCGATGCCTGGTCTCCGACTCAGCGCCGCGGGGAAGCGCTCCGCTCGGCGCCCTCCGAGCGAGGTGGTTTTGCGCGGTCTTTGAGCGCGATGGCAGTATGGTGTCCGCATGCGCACCTGTCCTCGCTGCCGCGTCCCGATGCGAGCGCGCACGCTCGCGTGGGCCGAGATCGACTCCTGCCCCGAGTGCGGAGGGGCGTTCTTCGATCCGGGCGAGGCGGTCGCCGTTCACAGCGCGAGCGCGGAGCCGGGCTGGCTGATCGCCGACGGCCGGGCGAAGAGGCAGGGGCCGAGCGCGCTCGCGTGCCCCGCCCACGCCGAGCACGTCCCGATGGCCGCCTACCTGGTCGGCGAGGGCGAGCGGGTGGTGGAGATCGACTACTGCCACACGTGCGGCGGCGCGTTCCTCGACATCGGCGAGGGCGGCCAGCTCACCGACGCGGCGCTCTCGATGGGCGATCGAGCGGCGGTCCAGGGCCAGAGCGGCGCTCGCTTCGCCGCGCCTCCGGACGCCAACGCCGCGCAGGTCGTGGACCAGGCGCGCGAGCGGGAGGGCAAGGGCGTCTTCGGCGAGCTGATGCGCGGCGTGCTCGACATCGCCCTCCGCCACCAGCGCGACAAGCGCATCATCGCGCGCAGCGGCGGCGCCACCGGCCCCTTCAGCCCCTACGACGACTGAGCTGGCTGTGCGCGCGCTTCGCGAGCGCGCGGGCCGAGCTGCGCGCGCTTCCGCCCGGGCGCTACATCAGGCCGGTGCAGCGCACGTCGCGCGCGATCGAGACGTTGTTCTCCTCGCGGCACTCGCCGGTCGCGCCGGCCGGATCGGCGCTGATCCAGATGTCGAGCGGGCTCCGCGGAGTCGCCCACGTGCACTCGACGCTCTCGCAGCTCCCGGGCTCGAGCACGCCAGCGGTGGACGCGGTGCACAGCTCGACGCCGCCCGCCGCCGGATCGCCGTCCGAGAAGAGCACGCTCGCCCCCGCGCCGACCGGCTCGGTGCCGCGGTTGCAGATGCGCGCCGAGAGCGTCGCGGTCCCGCCGCTCACGGCGCAGACCGTGCCGGCGGTGCCGGAGGTCAGGTCGGGCGCCGCGCCCGGGATGGCGTCGCCCTGCACGTTCTGCCGGAAGTTGTTCAGCCCCTCGGCCGACCAGTTGCGCACGACCGCGGAGGTGCGCGGGATGGTGCCGTCGTCGGCGACGTTCGTCACGTGGTAGGCGTGCTGGTTCCACACCATCCGCGAGCGCACCCAGCGGTCGCCGGAGTCGCCGAAGACCCGGATCCCCCTCGTGCCGACCGGCCTCGACGCGCGGCAGGTGTTGCCCGCGCCCGGCGTCCCGGCGGGAGCGGCCTCGCACACGAACGCGGCCCTCGCGCAGCCCGCGCCGGCGCAGCACTGGTCGTCGGCGGTGCAGCGGCAGAAGCCCGCGTCGCACACGCCCGAGAGGCACTCGGAGGCGTCGCGGCAGCGCAGGCCGGCGAAGAGCGGATCGGTGCTGCGGGCCTCGAGCCCGAAGCCGCTGCAGTCGACGCCCGTCTCCGCGGATCCGCAATTGTAGTTGTCGCCGATGATGATCTCGGCGTTGAAGTCGCCGTCGACGTCGGCGATGACCGGGTTCTCGTACCAGGTGCACGAGGAGCGCGACTGCGAGAAGAGCACGGCGCCGGTCTCGCCATCGTACACGCGCGTGAAGCACTCGTCGCCGTAGACCACCTCGGCGCGGCCGTCGCCCTCGAAGTCGAAGACGCTCGAGCCCGTCACGTTGCTCGACTGATCCTGCGAGCGCTGCGACCAGAGCACGCCCGTCGTCACGCCCGACGCGCACTCGCCGCCCGGGCGCGGCGCGGCGGTGCAGTCCGGATCGAAGACCGAGTAGGCGCTGGCGCCGGCGCTCGCGAGCTCGGGCAGGCCGTCGCCGTCGAAGTCCGCGATCGTCGGGGGGCCGCCGCTCCCCGCGCCCGGGAGGGTCACGGGCCCGAAGACCACCTGACCGTCGAGGGTCTGCACCCTCACCTGACCCGCGGAGACGACCGCCACCTCGGGCGCCTCGGCCGGCCACGCCGCGCCCCCGGCGAAGGCGCCGAAGTCGGCGACCGCCACGTGCCCGTGCGGCTGACCCCCCGTCGCCCAGGCCTCGGCGACCCAGGTGCGCGCGGTGCGATCCCAGAACCACACGCCGTGCCCGCCGATCAGCTCCACCTCGGGGTCGTCGTCGACGTCCGCGATCACCGCGAAGGTGCCCGCGCTGTAGTCGAGCAGCGTCGCGCTCGAGGCGTCGATGACGCGCCCCATCGCGTCGAGGACCACCGCGCCCCGCAGCACCTCGGGCACTCCGTCGTCGTCGAGATCGTAGATCGACGGGCCCGCCCATCCGCCGCCGACCGGCTCGTAGGGCGTCGCTCCGTCGGCCAGCGTCGAGCGCCAGAGCACGCGCCAGGCGCTCGTGCCCTCGTCGTAGGTGAACGCGACGAGCCCGCCGCGGGTCGCCGGCGTCGAGCCGTCGCTCGGCCCCTCGGCCTTGTAAGCGACGATCTCGGCGCGGCCGTCGCCGGTGAGATCGCCGAGCGCGACCGGCGAGCTGTGCGAGACGAGCTGAAGGGAGCCGAGCTCGGCCTGCTGCGCGCAGGTGGCCCCGTCGAGGATGCGGATCACGCCCGTCGCGACCTCGCTCGAGCCGTCGGCGCCGTCGTCGAAGACCGCCACGATGGACGGGCGCGGCGGATCGTCGGGGCCACGCAGGGACTGGAAGTCGGCCACCATCGGCGTCGAGAGCACGTGCAGGTGGCTCGGGAAGGCATCGCCGGCGGGAGCCTCGAGGAACTCGCACTCGACGGTCGGTGAGAACGTGCCCGCGGCGAGGAGGCGGGTGCACATCGGGTCGCGCGTCTGGCCGGGCGGCACGCCCCACGGCACGCAGCGGCCGAGGCTCGCCTCGCAGTACGTGTCGCCGAGGCACTCGAGGTTGCTCGTGCACGCGCCGCCGTCGGGGACGCAGGTCGCGCCGACGCAGAGCTCGCCGTCCGCGCAGGCGGGCTCGCAGGGCGGGGGGCCGCCGTCGCTGCTCTCCGAGCGGCACTCGCCATCGACGCAGCGCTCGGCGCCCGCGCACTCGTCGTCGCTCTCGCACCCGGGGGGCGCGGGCGGTGGGGGCCCGCACTCGCACCCCGAGAGGATCGCGAGCGTGATGGCGAGGACGATCGAGGCGAGAGGGGGCAACGTGCGCACCCGAGGAGTGTGCCGGATGCAGTGGGACCGCGCGACCTCGCGGTGCGGCGCGGGTGTGATCGGGGATGTTGGCGGTCGTGCCGCGCTCTCCCGTACCCCTGCCTGCCCGCGCAGACGGATGGGGCAGGGGCAAGGGCAAGGGCAGGGGCAGGGAGCAGCATCGAGGTCGCGAGCCTGGCGCTGCCGTTTTTTTGCCCTCGGTGGGCACCCTGGGATACCCGTCACGCATGCCCTTCCTCGATCGGAGCAAGTCGCGGAGCGCCGCCAGCAAGGTGGTGCGACCGTTCGCGTTCTTCCGAGCGGGCAACCAGGCCCACGCGAGCGCGGCCAACCGGCCCATCCTCGTCCTCGAGGAGGTCTACAAGTACTTCCGGCCGGACATGCCGACGCTGCGCGGCGTCAACCTCAGCGTCGAGCGCGGCGAGTTCGTGTTCATCACCGGCCCGAGCGGCGCCGGCAAGAGCACGCTCCTCTCGCTCATCTATCGCGGGCAGACGGTGGACGAGGGCCGGATCCTCTTCACCGGCCGCGACGTCGCGCGGCTCACGGCGAGCTCGGTGCCCTTCCTGCGCCGCAACCTCGGCGTCGTCTTCCAGGACTTCAAGATCATCGGGCACTGGACGGTCTTCGAGAACGTCGCGGTGGCCCTCGAGATCCTCTCGATGCCGAGGCGGCTGGTGCGGAGCCGCGTCTCCGAGGCGCTCGAGCGCGTCGGGCTGGCCGGCCGCGGCGACGAGCCGACCCACCGCCTCTCGGGCGGCGAGCAGCAGCGCGTCGCGATCGCGCGCGCCATCGTCGCGGAGCCCGCGCTCCTCCTCGCCGACGAGCCGACCGGCAACCTCGACCCCACGCTGGCGCTCGACATCCTCGGGCTCTTCGAGGACATCAACCAGACCGGCACCACGGTGCTCTTCGCGACCCACGATCACTCGCTGCTCGAGGCGCGCAGCCACCGCATCGTCTACATCGACGAGGGCCGCGCCGTGGAGGCGCGCCGCGGGCTCTCGAGCTGGGCCGAGCGCCAGACGGCATGAGGGGAGAGTAGCTGGATGCACCTGCGAACGGCCATTGCTCGGGCGGCGCGCGCGATGCGCGAGGACGTCCGCCTCCACCTCGTCGCCGTGTCGAGCCTGACGGTGGCGTTCCTCTGTCTGGCGACCTCCCTCTGGGCGCTCGGCAACCTGTCGACGGTCGCAGGCGCGCTCGGCCGCGGCGCGCGCATGAGCATCTACCTGCGCGACGGCGCGAGCGCGGAGGACGTCGATCGCCTGCGGCTCACCCTCGAGGCGCTGCCACAGGTGGGCTCGATCGAGCACATGACCTCCGCCCGCGCGCGGGAGGAGCTCCTGCGCGACGCGCAGATCGATCGCGAGCTCGCGAGCCTTCCGGCCGACGTCTTCCCGGCCTCGCTCGAGGTCGAGCTGCGCGCCGGCGCGAGCGAGCGGGACGTCGCGGCGCTCGAGCAGCGCCTCGAGCGCTACGGCGCCGTCGAGGACGTGGAGACCTACCAGAGCTTCTTCCACCGCATCGACGCGCTGATCGCGACCGGACGAGGGGCCTCGATCGCCCTCGGGGTGCTGGTGCTCCTCTCGGTGCTCTTCGTCGTCGGCAGCACGATCCGCCTCGCGATCGCGGGGCGGCGCGACGAGATCGAGGTGCTCAAGCTCTGCGGCGCGAGCGACGGCTTCGTGCGCGGTCCCTTCCTCGTCGAAGGCGCGGTGCAGGGCACGCTCTCGGCGCTCCTGGCGCTGCTCTTGCTCTTCGTGATCTTCATGGGCGTGCGCGACTCGCTCGACGGCACGATCGGCGACCTCGCGGGCGTGCGCACCGCCTTCGTCCACCCGGCCATCGCGCTCTCGCTCATCCTCGGCGGCGCGCTCCTCGGCGCGACCGGGAGCGCGATCTCGCTCCGCCGCTACCTCTCGGTGTGAGCATGGCGCGCGCGCGCTTCACGATCACATCGGTCTCCTCGATGATGATG
>JAEZBP010001133.1 GCA_023427125.1 Pseudomonadota bacterium
GCTCCGCACGGGCGGTGGAGGGCTCCGCACGGGGCGGGCGCTCGAGTGCGACGGCCGCGCGCGGGGACGCGCGCGCCTGCGGGCGCGGTGATACAAGCGCCGCATGACACGAACGATCGTGGTGTGCGGGTACGGGCCGGGGATCTCGGACGGGGTGGCGCGGAGGTTCGGCGCGGAGGGCTTTCGCGTGGCGCTCGTCGCGCGGAGCGAGGACAAGCTCGAGCGCGGCGCGCGCGCGCTCCGCGAAGCGGGGATCGAGGCGCGGGGCTTCCCTTGCGATCTCGGCGATCCGAGCGCGGTGCGCGCGATGATCGCCGCGGTGCGCGCGGCGCTCGGGCCGATCACGGTGGTGCACTGGAACGCGTACGCGGGCCTCGCCGGGGACCTGCTGAGCGCCGGCGCCGAGGCGCTGCGCACGGTGTACGACGTCGGGGTCACCGGGCTCGTCGTGGCGGTGCAGGAGGCGCTGCCCGATCTGAAGGCGCAGGGCGGGGCGGTGCTGGTGACCGGCGGCGGCTTCGCCTTCTACGATGCCAAGGTCGACGCGATGGCCGTGCAGTACGGCGCGATGGGCCTCGCGGTCGCCAAGGCCGCGCAGCACAAGCTGACCGGGCTGCTCCACGCCCGCCTGGCCAGCGAGGGCGTCTTCGTCGGCGAGGTCGTCGTGCTCGGCATGGTCAAGGGGACCGCCTTCGACTCCGGCCACGCGACCCTCGAGCCCTCGGCGATCGGCGCGAAGTTCTGGGAGATCTACGCGGCGCGCAGCGCCGCCTCGACCCAGATCGCGTAGCGGAGCCGCTGCGGCCTCCGGATCGCACTGCGGTCGAGCGGTGCCCGGATTCTGGGCGGCGCGACGCGCGACGGATCCTCGATTCTCTCGCGCGGCGCGTGCGCTTCTGCCCGGCCGCGTGAAGGCGAGGCTCCACCCGCCGGCGGCTCCGCGGGTGGCGCACGGCGTGAAAGGAGCGGAGGCATGCGCACCATCCTCCTCGCGTCGCTCCCCGCGTTGCTCTCGATCGCCTGCGCCGTGGACGGGCCGCTCGACCACGGGCACGACCACGACGCCGACGTCGGCCTCTCCACCGAGGCGCTCTCGAGCATCTCGTGCGCCGAGCGCTCGGACACCGGCTACGTGAGCGGCTCGCCCTTCGCGATCACCGTCGTGACCGTCGACGGCCGGCCGGTCGAGCGGGACACCGCGAACGCCTACTACGTGATGGCGCAGGAGGCCTCGCGCGCGGGCGTCGAGATCCGCGTCGTCAGCGGGTTCCGGACGATGGCCGAGCAGCAGTACTTCTACAACTGCTACACGAGCTGCTCCTGCAACAGCTGCAACCTCGCCGCGCGCCCGGGCTACAGCAACCACCAGAGCGGCCACGCGCTCGATCTCAACACGTCGTCGGGCAGCGTGCTGACGTGGCTCAACGCGAACGCGGCGCGCTTCGGCTTCCGCCGCACGGTGCCGAGCGAGCCCTGGCACTGGGAGTGGTGGGGCGGCGGCCCCGGCGGCGGGCCCTGCGGGCGGCGCTGCGATCCGCACTGCGAGGGGAGCACGATGGTCAACGCCGACTGCGGTCGCGGCAACTGCGCGGCCTACGGCGCGACCTGCGTCGACGACTCGCTCGGGCTGCGCTGCGCGTCGGTGTTCTGCCCGGCCCGTGGCACCGCGTCGGGCTGCCTGAACGACTCCACCATCGGGAGCTGCAACGACGGCGCGATCTCGACCGGCGACTGCAGCGCGTACGCCGCGTACTGCTCGACGGCCGGCGTGAGCCAGGCGCGCTGCGTCTCGGCGTTCTGCGTGGCGAGCCCCTCCGAGGTGCCGCGCGCCCACGACATCTGCCTGCCGAACGGGCAGCTCGCGCGCTGCACCGACACCGGCGGGGTGACCGACGCGCGGAGCTGCCCGAGCGGGACCGCGTGCCAGTCGGACGGAGCGGGCGGCTTCGCCTGCCTGCGCGGCGGCGCCTCGCCGGTCGGCCACCTCGATCGGGCCGGCTGCGACGAGGTGAGCGGCTGGGCGCAGGACGCCGACGATCCCGACGCGGCCATCCGCGCGCACGTCTACTTCGACGGCACGCCCGGCGCCGACGGCGCGATCGGCGTCTCGCTGGCCGCCGACGTGCACCGCGAGGATCTCTGTGACGCGATCGGCTCGTGCGCCCACGGCTACCGGATGCGCGCGCCGTACTCGCTCTTCGACGGCGCCGATCACGAGGTGCGCGCGTACGGCATCAACATCCACGCCGGCGGCAACCAGCTCCTCGCCGGGAGCCCCGCCACCCTGCGCTGCGATCCCCCGGCCCTCGAGGGCGTGCTGCGGCACATCACCGGGCCCGAGAGCTTCGAGGCGTGGGGCTTCTCGAACCTCTACGACGTCGCGCCGCACGGCGACGAGGCGATCGCCGCGCTGAGCGAGGGCCCGGCGCTGCCCGCGATGCCCCGCCTGGTGCGCGCGGACGGCTCCGAGGAGATCTTCCTGCTCGACGGATCGGCGCGGCGCCGGGTCGAGGACGTCGAGCCGTGGCGCTTCACCGCCGACGAGATCGAGACGGTCGAGCGCGCCGCGATCGACGCGATCGACGAGGGCCCGCCGCTCCGCGCTCGGCCGCTCATCGTGCGGCGCACGGACGGCGCGACCTTCCTCGTCGACGAGCTCCCGGTGCCCGAGGAGACCGGCCCGGAGCTGCCGAGCGAGCCCACCGAGCCGGTGGAGCCGACCGAGCCGACCGAGCCGACCGAGCCCGGCCGACCGATGACCGGCGGCGGCACCCTGACCGGCGGCTGCTCGGCCGCGGCGGGCGAGAGCTCGAGCGCGCCCTGGCTGCTCGGGCTCGTGCTCGCCGTGCTCCTGCGCCGGCGCGCTCGGTAGGTCGTCCCGAGCTCGCCGAGCGGCCTACGACTCGCGAGCCCGGTATCCCCCGACCGGCGTGTGCCGCGCTGTGCCGGAGCTGTCCCGAAGAGCGCTTCCCTCAATGGCATCACCCTTGCCATAGTGCCCGCCATGAACAAGCTCAGCCCTTGCCTGCACTGTGGCTCCTTTCTTCCGCTCGGCGTCCGCGCGTGCCCCGGCTGCCGGCGCTCGATGCGGCCCCGCCGCCTCCCTGCCCCGATGCGAGCCCTCCTCGCCGTCGGCGGCGGTGGGCTGCTCTCGATGACCCTCTCGGCCTGCTATGGCGCGCCCTGCGCGGGCGGGTCCTGCTACGAGCCCGAGGACAGCGGCACGCCGCACTGCACCGACTTCACGCAGGATCTCGATGGCGACGGCTACTGCCTCGACCAGGACTGCGACGAGACGAACGCGAACGTCCACGCGGGCTGCGCCGACGGCGGGATCATCACCGACGGTGGCTCGACGGATGCCGGCACCGACGGCGGGCTCGAGACCGACGGCGGGCTCGTCGACGACGGTGGGCTCAGCAGCGACGGCGGGCTCGACACGGACGGCGGGCTCGAGACCGACGGCGGGCTCACGGCCGACGCCAGCCTGTGAGCCTCGCGACCGACGCGCGGGGGGGCGCGCGGCGCCGCCTCGCCGTCGCGGGCACCACCTTCCACCCGCGCTACGTGGTGTGGGAGCTGACGCTCCGCTGCGATCACGCCTGCACCCACTGCGGATCGCGGGCCGGGGCCCCACGCGAGCGGGAGCTCTCGACCGCCGAGGCGCTCTCGCTGGTCGGCGAGCTCGCCGCGATGGGCGCCGGCGAGGTCATCCTGATCGGCGGCGAGGCCTACCTCCACGACGGCTTCCTGGAGGTCGTCTCGGCCCTGCGCGAGCACGACATCACGCCGGTGATGACGACCGGCGGTCGCGGCGTCACGCGGGAGCTGGCCGAGGCGATGGCCGCGCGCGGGATGGCGCGAGTGTCGGTCAGCGTGGACGGCCTGCCGGCCACCCACGATCTCATGCGAGCGCGGCGCGGCTCGTTCGCCGGCGCGCTCGAGGCGATCGCGAACGTGCGCGCGGCCGGGATGATCGCGACCGCCAACACCAACGTGAACCGGCTGAACGCGCCGGATCTCGAGGCGCTCTACGAGGCCCTGCGCGAGGCGGGCGCCGAGGCCTGGCAGGTCCAGCTCACCGCGCCGCTCGGGCGCGCCGCCGATCGGCCCGACATGATGTTGCAGCCCTACGATCTCCTGGAGATCGTCCCGCGCATCGCGGCGCTCAAGCGGCGTGGCCTGCGCGAAGGCCTGCTCGTGATGCCGGGGAACAACCTCGGCTACTTCGGCCCCGAAGAGGGCCTCTTGCGCTCGCAGGATCCCTCGCACGGCGATCACTTCGGGGGCTGTCAGGCCGGCCGCTTCGTGCTCGGCATCGAGTCGGACGGCGCGGTGAAGGGCTGCCCCTCGCTCCAGACCGCGAGCTACGTCGGAGGCTCGCTCCTCGATCGACCGATAAGCGAGATCTGGGATGGCGCGCCGGAGCTGGCGTTCGCGCGGGCCCGCACCAGGGCCGACCTCTGGGGCTTCTGCGCGAGCTGCCCGTACGCGGACACCTGCCTCGGCGGCTGCACGTTCACCGCGCACTCGGTGCTCGGCCGCCCGGGGAACAACCCGTACTGCCACTTCCGCGCGATCGATCACGCGCGGCGCGGCCTCCGCGAGAGGCTCGAGGCGCGCGACGCCGCCTCCGGCACGCCCTTCGATCACGGGCTCTTCGAGATCGTCGTGGAGCCGCTCGACGCGCCCGAGCCGGCGCGGCCCGAGCGCGAGGCGCTGGTCACGCTCGGCCGGCGCCCTGTGTTGGCT
>JAEZBP010000967.1 GCA_023427125.1 Pseudomonadota bacterium
CTCCACACGTACGGGCTCGAGGAGGAGGGCGGCGCGGCGGGGACGGGGCGCGCGCGCGGGCGGGTGGACGCGAGCGGGCGCGCCAGCGTGCGCGCGCGGGCGCGAGGGCTGCGCCAGCCGGCGCTCCCCGAGAACGCGGCGGTGTGGGGGCGCTTCCGCGGCGTGGCCGATCTCGACGCGGTGGGGCCCGAGCCCTTCCGCGCGCGCGTGCGGCACACCGCGCGGGTGCTCTCCACCAACCACTTCTGCTATCCGGGCTACTGGATCTGGCTCATTCCGTTGGGACGGGGGCTGACGAGCGTCGGCGTCGTGATGCGGGGCGCCGACTTCTCCGACGGGCTCCGCAAGGAAGCGGGCTTCCTCGCGTTCCTGCGCTCGCATCGGGCGGTCGGCGAGCTGCTCGCGCGCGCCGAGCTCGTCGACGTGATGTCGCTCGGCCAGCTCGCCTACCAGAGCCGTCGCTACTTCGACGCGCGCGAGCGCTTCGCCCTCGTCGGCGAGGCGGGCGCGTTCACCGATCCGCTCTACAGCCCGGGAGGCGACTACATCGCGCTCGCCAACGACTGGGTCTCGGACTTGGTGCGGCGCGACCTGCGGGGCGAGGGCTCGCTGGCCGCCCGCGCGGAGCTCTACGATCGCGTGCTCGCGCTCCGCCTGCGCTCGACGGCGCTGCTCTACGAGGGCCTCTACGGCGCGCTCGGCAGCTTCGAGGTCTTCGCCCCCAAGTGGGATCTCGACCTCGCCTGCTACCTGAACCTCTGGGTCGAGCCCTACGTGCTCGATCTGCACCTCGACGATGGCGCGCTGCGCCGCGAGCTCGACTTCGGCGAGGCGACGCTGGAGATCCTGCGCACGATGCGGCGCGCGATCCTCGGCGCGGAGGCGGCGCTCCGCCGCGAGGGGCGCTTCTTCGCGAAGAACCTCGGTCACGCGATGCTCGACCCGGGGATCCGCTTCTCGAGGCCCGACTTCGGCACGGCCGACTCCCACCGCCGCGCGATGGTGCGCGTGCGCGACTCGCTCCAGCTCGCGTGGGACGCTCTCGAAGAGCAGCGCGGCCGCCCGCGCTCGCCCGAGCCGATCCCCATCGCGGGCTTCGCGAGCGGCTTGCTCGATCGGGGGATGGACTGATGGACCGACGGACCTTCCTCGCGCGGAGCGCCGTCGCCTCCGGCGCGATCGTGGCCGGCGTGCCCGGCTGCGGCGCGGCCATGCACCCCGCGGGCGAGGCCCGCGAGCTGATCGCGCGGCTCGAGCGCGGCCTCGGGAAGGTGCGGAGCTATCCGCGTGGCGCGATCGCGCACGAGCTCTCGGGCCACCCGCGGCCCGACGTGGCGGAGGAGGTCCTGCGGCTCGGGATCGAGGCGCTGATCATCGTCGACGTGGCGCGCTCGGCGGGCGCCGCGCTCCCGCCGGATCTCGCCGAGAAGCTCGCGCCGGAGCTGCCGGTGGTCGATCGCTACACGCACACCTACCACGCGCTCCTCGCCGGGATGCCGCAGCCGGCCCGGCGCGCGCTGACGGCGAAGGTGCGCGCGCGGCCTTCGCTCTCGACGGACGTCGCCGACTTCTTCGACGGCCACGCGCGCGAGCTCGGCGTGGCCCGAGAGAGCCGCGTGAGGCTGCGCGCGGAGGCGGCGAGCCTCGGGATCCGGCTGCGCCGCCAGTCGACCAACGCGGTGATCGACGACTGCGTGGCGAAGATCGAGCGCGTGATGGCGCACGGTGGAGCGTCGGTCGCGCGGGCCCGCGCCGCGACGACGAGCGCGATGATCGCCGCCATCTGGCAGGAGCCGGTCGCCGGGCTCGGCGGCGCCGCGCTGGCCGATCCGCTGGCGGACGAGGTGCAACGCCGAGCGGACGACGCCGAGTGGGCCCGCGTGACCGCGCCCTCGCCGCTCTGGTCTGCGGCGTGGGCGCGTCCGGGCGACGAGGAGATGCAGATCGGCGCGGCGCTGATGCCCTTCGGGCTCGTGACGTGCGGCGCGCTGCTCGTCGCGGGGCTGGTCGTGCTCATCACTGGCGTCGTGCAGAACGCCGAGTGGGATGGGAGGCCGCGTGCGGAGCGATGAGCTCGTGGGGCTCGCGCTCGTGGCGGCGAGCTGCGTCGCGTGCGGAGGCGGCATCGAGGCGGCTCCTCGGTTCTCCGCGCCCCATCGCGTCTCGGCCTCGCCGGAGGCGGTCTGCCAGGACCTCGCGCGCGCGGCGTTCGCCAATGGCCGCGAGCTCGTCGTAAGGCAGCCGGAGCGCTTCGCGGTGCGCGCGCGGTTCGCAGACCGCTTCGGGCCGCACATGTTCGCCGTCGAGTGTCTGCCCCACGGGGTCGTCACGGTCCGGCCGTACGGGCCGCGCGTCGAGCCCTCGTCCATCGGGCGGCCGCGGACCGAGGACCTCATGCCGGTTCGGCTGCGCGAGGAGCTCGCCGGGTTCACGCAGAACGTGCGGGCGGAGCTGGCCCGGCTCGAGTCCGGCGCCGCGCCCTGGGCGCACGACCCTCCGCCGCCGTCGCGCGCGGCGCTGCCGGAGGAGGTCGCCGGCATTCACGCCGACCGGGGCATCATCGCCACCGGTGGGCTCTCGCTCGCGGCCTCGTACCTCCTCGGCTCGTTCACGACGCTCGGGCTCTCGATCGATTGCCACGGTCCGTACCGCGCCGACTGCGAGGTGGGAGTGACCACCCTCGCGTTCATCCCGCTGGCCCATTGGACGGCGGGGACGAGCAACTACAGCCCCACCGCGACCGCCGCGATCGTGACGGGGGTCGTCTTCAGCGCGCTCGAGCTCGTCTCCATCATCGTGATGTTCGCCGGCGCGGCGCACCATCGGACGAGCCCGGGCGCCCTCAGCGTCGGGCCCGGCACGCTGAGCATCGCGTTCTGAGCGGCCTACTCGAGCGTGATGCCCGGGGCGGGGAAGCGATCGCAGAGCTCCTTCACGGCGCCCTTGACCCGCGCGAGCACCTTCTCGTCCTCGACGTTCTCGATCACGTCGGCGATCCACGTCGCGATCTGCTTGGACTCGGCGACGCCCATGCCGCGGCTCGTGATCGCCGGCGTGCCGATCCGGATCCCGCTCGGGTCGAAGGGCTTGCGCTTGTCGAAGGGGACCGAGTTGTAGTTGCAGACGATGCCCGCGTGCTCGAGCGCGACCGCGGCCGGCTTGCCGGGGACGCCCTTGGGCGTGAGGTCCGCGAGGATCAGGTGGGTGTCAGTCCCGCCCGTCACCAGATCGATGCCGCGCGAGAGGAGGCCCTCCGCCATGGCGCGCGCGTTCTCGACCACCGCGTGCGCGTAGGTCTTGAACTCGGGCGTGCTCGCCTCCTTCGCGGCCACCGCGAGCGCCGCGATCGCGCTGTTGTGCGGGCCGCCCTGGAGGCCGGGGAAGACCGCGCGATCGATCGCCTTCGCGTGCTTCTCGTCGCAGAGGATCATCCCGCCGCGCGGGCCGCGCAGGGTCTTGTGCGTCGTCGACGTCACGATCTCCGCCTTGCCGACCGGGCTCGGGTGCGCGCCGGCGGCGACGAGGCCGCTGATGTGCGCGATGTCGGCGACGAGGATCGCGCCGACCTCGCGGGCGATCTCGGCGAAGCGATCGAAGTCGAGGACGCGCGGGTACGCGGTCGTGCCGCACCAGAGCAGCTTCGGCTTGTGCTCGCGCGCGAGCGCGGCGACCTGATCGAAGTCGATGAGGTGATCGCTCTGGCGCACGCCGTACTGGATGGCGTTGAAGTACTTGCCCGTGATCGAGACGTTCCACCCGTGCGTCAGGTGGCCGCCGGCCGGGAGCGCGAGGCCCATGGTGGCCTCCCCCGGCTTCAAGAATGCGAAGTAGACGGCGAGGTTCGCGGGCGAGCCGGAGTAGGGCTGCACGTTCACGTGCTCGGCGCCGAAGAGGCGCTTGAGCCGCGTCGCGGCCATGGCCTCGACCGCGTCGATGTTGTGCTGGCCCTGGTAGTAGCGCTTGCCGGGGTAGCCCTCGGAGTACTTGTTGTTGAGCACCGAGCCGCCGGCCTCGAGCACCGCGCGCGACGCGTAGTTCTCGCTCGGGATGAGCCGGATCACGTCGTGCTGCCGGCGCGCCTCCTTCTCGATGAGGGCGTGGATCTCGGGATCGGACTCGGCGAGGGAGGGCTCTCGGTGCATGGCCGGCTTCTAGCACTGTGTTGGCTTCTGCGCGCGCCTTCGCGCACGCGAGGCCGAGCTTCGCGGATTTTCCTCGGGAGTGAGGTGGACCCTCGCCCGCTCGCTCGAGGGCAGTGCGCCGGGGAGTGTCGGCCTGCTTTGCCGGAACGTCGGGTGTTGCATGCCGTGGCGCCTCTGATACGCCGCTTGCGTGCGTGACGTTCGCCCCACCTTCGACGAGCTCGTGGACCTGGCGCAGGGCGCCACGGTGGTACCGGTGGCGCGCGAGCTGCTCGCGGACGCGCTGACGCCGGTGCTCGCCTGGTCGACGATCGGCGGCGAGCCGGGGAGCTTCCTCCTCGAGAGCGTCGAGCACGGCGAGAAGTGGGGCCGCTTCAGCTTCGTCGGGTGCAAGCCGGCGATGATCGTGCGAGGGCGGCGCGGCGCGGTCGAGATCACGCAGGGCGGCGCAGTCGTGCGCCGCGAGGTGGAGGACCCGTGGGCCGAGCTCCGCGCGATCTTGGCCGAGTGGCGCCCTCCCGCCGCGCGCCTCGACTGGCTGCCGCGCTTCTGGGGCGGCGCGGTGGGTTATGTGAGCTACGACGCGGTGCGCACGTTCGAGCCGTCGATCGGAGCGACCCATGTCGCCGGCGGGCGGCACGACGATCCCGAGGCGTGGGACTTCGCGTTCGCGATCGGCGGGACGCTCCTCGTCTTCGACGACCTCAAGCAGCGCGTCCTCGCCGTCAGCCTGACCCGCGTCGACGGCGGCGCCGATCTGCGCGCGGCCTACGACGCGGCGTGCGCGGAGCTCGACGTGCTCGCGGACGAGCTGAGCCGGCCGCGGATCCCGCGCCTGCTCGCGCCGCCGAGCGCGCGTCACGAAGGACCGCTGCCGCGCTCGAGCTACGCGTCGTCGCGCGAGCTCTGCGACGCGGTCGAGCGCTGCAAAGAGCACATCCGCGCAGGCGACATCTTCCAGCTCGTCTTGAGCCAGCGCTTCACGATCCCGGCGCGGGGCGTCGACCTCTTCGACGTCTACCGCATGCTGCGCGCGATCAATCCGTCGCCGTACATGTACTTCCTGCGGATGCCGGGCGTCGGCATCGCGGGGGCGAGCCCCGAGACGCTCGTGCGCGTCGAGGACGGCCGCGCCGAGGTGCGCCCGATCGCCGGCACCCGCCCGCGCGGCGCGAGCGCGGAGGACGACGCGCGGATCGCGGAGGAGCTCCTCGCCGATCCCAAGGAGCTGGCCGAGCACGTCATGCTCGTCGATCTGGGCCGCAACGATCTCGGGCGCGTGTGCAGGCCGGGCAGCGTGGAGATCACCGAGCGGATGGGCATCGAGCGCTACAGCCACGTCATGCACGTGGTGAGCAACGTGGCCGGCGAGCTCGACGAGGGCCGCGACGCGCTCGACGTGCTGCGGGCGACGTTCCCCGCCGGGACGCTCAGCGGCGCCCCGAAGGTGCGGGCGATGCAGATCATCGAGGCGCTCGAGCCGGTGCGCCGCGGGGTCTACGGCGGCGCGATCGGGTACGTCAGCTTCGACGGCAACCTCGACGTCGCGATCGCGATCCGCACGGTGGTCGAGACGGGCGGCGAGCTGCGCGTGCAGGCCGGTGCCGGCATCGTCGAGGCGAGCGATCCGCAGGCCGAGTACGAGGAGACGGTCAACAAGGCCCGGGCGGCCCTCGCCGCGATCGAGGCCGCGCGCCGCTGAGCTGCTGGCGCGCGGAATGTTTTGACAGCCCCGGGGGCGCGCGCTAGACATCGCATCCCTTTGGCCGCGAGGCCATCGGGGCTGAGAATCTGGGACGGTAGTTAAGTTGGTTATAACGCCGGCCTGTCACGCCGGAGGCCGCGGGTTCGAGTCCCGTCCGTCCCGCTCTTAGAACGCAACGATTAGACCGCAACGATCACGGCCGGTCGAGGCTCACGCCTCGCCGGCCGTCGTCGTTTGTGCCGGCCGCGTCCCCTGCGCCGGCCGCGTCCCCTGCGCCGGCCAGCTCCAGTTACTCGCAGGCCTGCGGGTCCATCGACGCGACCCAGCGCCGGATGAGCGCGGCGCCCTCGTCGTGCCGCACGGAGCGCCCGAGCAGCGGCATCATCGCGCCGACCTCGGTCGTCTCCACTCGGAAGACGAGGATCGACGCGTCGGGAGAGCCGGGGACGATGTCGTAGGTCCGCCCGCCGGTGCCCGCGCCGGCCGAGCCGGGCCGCTTGCAGATGCCGAGGCGGAAGGGGTCGTCGTTGTCGTGGTGGAGGAAGAGCTGCGACGTCACGCCCTGGGTGCCGCGTGGGTCGTGGCAGTGTGCGCAGTTGATGTCGAGGTAGTCGCGCGCCGCGCGCTCGACGTCTTCGGCGGGGATCCCCATCGCGCCGGCCTCGACGACCGCTTGGAAGTCGTAGGCTGCGGGGACTTGGTCCTGCGCAGGGAGCCCCTCCAGCATCCCGAGGTCCGCGAGGTGCTGGAGCTGGTTGGCGGAGCCGCCGTCGTACGCGTAGTCGCGGTTGAGGTGCCGGGCCGCGGGCCCGATCGGGATCAGCGCAGGCCTCCCTCCCTCGCCCACGAGCCGCTCGTGACAGCTGCGGCACTGGTTGCGCTGGGGGATGAGATAGTTGGCCGTGCGGCTCTCCCCAACGGGGTCGATGAAGGTGATCGCGCGGGTCTCGCCGCCGGGCTGGAGGAAGGCCTCGGTCCCTTCCTCGTTCCAGATGTACGGCCACGCGTCCCAGCCGCTCTCGGTGTGACGGAGCACGCGGGTCTCGATCAAACGAACGTTCTCGGTCGGCTCGCGGAGGTCGTCCGCGAAGTAGAACGTCTTCACGATCACGGTGCCGACCGGGAAGTCCAGAGGACCGTCGGCGGCGTAGGCGATGGTCTGCCCTTCAGGCACGTAGATCGCCCGCGCCTTCAGCGAGAAGTCGCTGAAGAGCGGCGTGTTGAGGTCGTAGGGGACGACCCGCTCGTTGTAACGGATCGACTCCGCGCTCGTGTCCCACTCGAGGAGCCGCATGTGGGACAGCCGGTCCGGAGGAGGCTCGTCGAGGTTCACGAGCACCGGGCCGTCGGCGATGCTCATCGGCCCGTCCCCGCCGCAACCGGCGAGGGAGGCCGCGGTCAGCACGAGGATCAGCCGGCGCCTCACGGCAGGACGACCTCTTCCACCGGGCCGCCCTCGAGCTCGGTGCAGTCGAAGGGCGCGAAGGGGGCATCCTCGATGACGAGGTGCGGCGAGCCGGCGCTCATGAGCTGGGCCGTCACATTCATCGACCCGAAGCCCGTGCCGTTGGTGTTTCCGCCGGCACAGATGCGGTTGTCGTTCGAGTTGTTCGCCGCCACCTCGGGGTCGAACATGGACTCGCCGATCGTGTCGTAGATGATCGACGGCGTGCCACCCACCGGGAAGTAGAGGATCTGAACGAGGGCACCGAAATCCATGTCGGTGTCCGCGCTCATGCCCGAGCCGGAGTGTGAGTTGTTCGCGATCAGGATGTTCTCGGACCGGTAGTTCGTGGTGGTGTTGGGCGTCTCCCCCGGGAGCAGCCCGAGGTCGTCCACGTCGCCGATCAAGGCGTCGTTCGCGATCTCCCAGACGGTCGGGTCCGAGTCGACGACGAGGCCGCTCAGGATCGCGATGTCCCCCGTCCCGTTGTTCATGTACGTGTTGCCGGTGATCTCGACGCGGCGCGAAGCCATCGCGAAGGTCCCCGTCCCCGCCGGGATGATCGCCACGGTGCCCCCGGGCGCGAAGTTCGGGTGGTTGTTGTTGATGATCCGGTTGTCGCGGAGGCGGACGTCGCGCCCGACTACGGGGTTTCCGGGGAGGTCGAAGACCACGATCCCCGCGGTGTTGTTCTCGGCGAGGTTCCCGTAGACGTCGGCGTACTGGGTGTTCTCGATCTCGAGCCCCGCCACGTTCCCCTGCACCACGTTGTTCCGGACGATCACGTTCTGGCACTGGCCGACGTAGAGCCCGGCGTCCGACGAGCGCTCGGCGATCGAGTCCTCCACCAAGACGTTCCTCGAGCGGACGGGGTAGATCCCGTAAGCGCCGTTGGTCGAGGCGCCCTCGTTGGTCCAGGTCGCCTTGATCCGCCGGAAGGTGACGCCGACGCTGTTCTCGACGCGGATTCCGTCCTTGGGCGCGTCGAGCACCGTCAGGTCCTGCACGAGGAAGTCGTCCCCGACCACGTCGACGCCGTTGATCTGCGTGGTGCTCGTGCCGAACGACAGGATCGTCTCGTCGATGCCCTGCCCGACGAAGTTGATCTGGTTGGCGCGGATCGTGACCTGATTGTCGAGCTCGTACGTGCCGGCTCCGAGCAGGACGGTGGTGTCGTCCTGGAGCGCGTTCACCGCATCCTGGAGCGCGGCGCTGTCGCCGCCCGGGATCTGGACGCAGGTCGCCGAGTCGAAGTCCCCGCAGGTGACGTTCGGGTAGTCGGTGTCGCACCCGCTCGCCAGGAGCACCGCAAGCATGGTCAGAGTCGTCCGCATCGATTCCATCCTTCGTCGCGCGCCGGTGGAGGACCCGGGCCCGGGGGAGGTTACACCGAAGAGGCTCGGCTCCGCACACCGGCGCATCGTCGAGGGGAGCGGCGCGCGAGGCAGCTAGCGGCCACGGCGGAGGCGGGTCTCGATCTGCGTGAGGCGCGCCTTCATCAGGGGGTTCTCCGGCTCGTGCTCGAGGGCGGTCTTGATCGCCTTCCACGCGTCGCGCCAGCGCCCCTCGCGCGCCGCCTCGGCGGCCCGGGTGTAGAACGCGAGCGCCTGCGGCGAGCGGATGGGCTGGGTGGGCTCCTCCTCCTTTGCTCTCGCGCGCGCCTCGGCGCGCTCGCGATCCTCGGCGCAGAGGCGCAGCGTGCCGGAGCGCAGCGCCACGTCGTAGGCGCCGCGGGAGACCGGGTCCGTGAGGACCTGGATCGCCTCGCTGCCTCGCCGGTAGATCCGGCTCGCGCGCTCTCGCTTCTCCGGCGGCGCGCCGGCGAAGCGATCCGGATGGTACTTGCGCGCGAACCGGCGGAACGCCGCCTTGATCG
>JAEZBP010001001.1 GCA_023427125.1 Pseudomonadota bacterium
GTCCAGAGCAGGTCGCGGAAGCCCGCGTAATTGCCGTCCACCACCCAGCGATCGTGGGTGTCCAGGAACGCGCCGCTCCGCGCTCGACCTTCCTCGTCGGGCCGCCGCCGCCAGCCCGCCTGGTGAAAGACGCCGTCGAGCTCGAGATGCGCGTACCCGAGCGCAGCGCACCGGTGGGCGAAGGTGGACTTCCCGGCCCCGCTGCACCCGACGACACAGATGCGATCGGCGATCACCCGAGCTAGCTCTGCTCGCGAACGTCGAGCTCGACCTTCCACCGCTCCTTGCCGGCCCGGGGCATCGCCTCGAGGCGGAGGGTGCCGACCTCGGTGACCCCGGCGCGCAGGCGCACCGGCACGACGTCACCCGGCGTGCGGCCGTCGGCGGGCAGGGTGGCCTGGATCTCCGGCAGCTCCTCGAGCTCGCCCTCGGTCCAGCGCTCGATCATCGTGCCGACCTCGTCGTCGCGGCGGACCGACGAGCCGAAGAAGCGGAACGAGACCGGCTCGCCGACCACGAGGCCGAGCTCCTGCGGCGCCGGATCGCAGTCGGTGCCCTCCTCGATGCCGAAGGGCGCGACGCAGACCGCGGTGATCGGCGGCTCCATGCCCGGCACCGCCGGCATCGCGGCCTCGACGCCGACGTAGTAGGCCTGCGCGGTGCCGCCGCGGATGCGCACGCCTTTGCCGCGGCGCACGTACGCGTAGTACGCGGCGCCGCGCGCGACCGCGACGTCGAGCGCCGCCCCCTCGAGCACCCGCGCGGGCTCGGCGCCCTCGCCGGCCAGCCACGCGTTGATCACCTCGAGCACCCGGCCCTGCAAGAGCGGCGAGTTGAAGACGCCGCCGTTGAAGAGGATCGCCGTCGGGTGGAGGAAGGTCGCGCCCTCCGGCAGCGCGCCCTCGAAGCCGCGCAGCGACTCGGTCGCGCCGACCTGCTTGCCGAGGAAGGCCGCGAGGTGCCGCGTCATCGCCGGGTCCTGCGCGTACGGGAGGCCGAGCTGGGTGAGCGCGCCGCGCGCGCGCGACTTCGGCCGCTCGCCGGCGGCGACCTTGGGGAAGAAGCCCTCGACCAGGATCCGCTCGACCTCCTCGCGCGTGAGCTCGGTGCGGATCGAGCCCGCGACCAGCTTGCTCCCGCGGCTCGGCACCACCACCGGCACCGCGCTCAGCTCCGGATCGGTGAGCAGCTGCTCCTTGGCCGCGCGGCAGCCGTGGGTCAGCGCGGTGAGCTGCCAGCCGTCGAGCGTCTTGCCCTCGGCCTCGAGCTTGCTGCGCACCGCTACCGCGAGCGCGAGGTCCATGTTGTCGCCGCCGAGCAGGATGTGATCGCCGACCGCGACGCGGTGCAGCTCGAGCGCGCCCTCGCGCTCGGCCACGGCGATGAGCGAGAGATCGGTGGTGCCGCCGCCGACGTCGACCACCAGGATCACGTCGCCGACCTTCACCTGCTCGCGCCAGCCGCCCTCGCTGCTCTGGATCCAGCTGTAGAGCGCGGCCTGCGGCTCCTCGAGCAGCACCATGTTCGTGAGGCCCGCCTCGCGCGCGGCCTCCGCGGTCAGCTCGCGCGCCGCCGGATCGAACGACGCGGGCACCGTGATGACGACCTCTTGCTCCTCGATCGGCGCGTCGGCGTTGTTGGCGTTCCACGCACAGCAAAGGTGCTCGAGGTAGCGGATCGACGCCTCGAGCGGCGAGACCTTGCGCACCTCGTCCGGCGCGCCGGCCGGGAGGATCGGCGCGCGCCGATCGACGCCGCCGTGGCAGAGCCAGCTCTTGGCGCTCGCGACCACGCGGATCGGCGTCTTGGCGCCGAGGCCGCGCGCGACCTCGCCGACGCCGATCGAGGGGTTCATCTCCCACGGCAGATCGAGCGCGCCCTCGGCGAGCTCGTCGGGGCTCGGCAGGTACAGGAACGAGGGCAGGAGCTCCTTCGACTCCACGTTGCCGGGCGTGACGACCTGCGGGATCGCGAGCAGGTGCTGCGCGACCTCCTCGCCCTCGCTCAGGTCGAGGTCGACGTACGAGAGCGCGCAGTGCGTCGTCCCGAGGTCGATGCCTACTACATAGGTCGCTCCGCTCCGTGACGGCATGCCGACCCCTGCCGTGGTGCTCTCCTCGCTTCTTCTCGCAGGTGTCGTCATGCCGTCACTCCGCTTCGCTCCGTGGTCACGAAGCTCGGATCGCTCATGCGAGCTCCACCTCGGCCGGCGCGAGCACGCGCGGATCGTGGCCCTCGCTCATCTTCGGGAGGCGCACCTCGGTGCAGCGCCAGCCGCGGTGCGAGAGCGTGCCCTTGTGCGGCGGCTCGCCGACGACGTTGCCGGTGAGGCGGATCGCGTGCGCGTCGAAGCCCTTGTCGACCTTCACGCTCGCGCCCTCCTCCTTCTCGTGCACGGGCTCGATCGAGAAGTGCTCGTCGAGCGCCTTCTTGCAGCCGTCGTGCACCACGCGGGCGGCGGCGCCGATGTCGGCGTCGGAGAAGCTCGAGACGTCCTCCTCGAGGAAGTCCACGAAGCGCCCCTCGCGCTGGAGGAGCGCGAGCAGCTGGAGCGCGGCGTCGGGCGTGGCCTCCTTGAGGACGACCGGCTTCTCCTTCTTGGGCTTCTCCGCCTTCTTGGGCTCCTCCTCGTCCTTGGGAGGGGGCAGCGCGAGCTTGCCCTCGCGGAGCTGGACGAAGCCGGCGGCGAGCTCGGGATCGACGAGGATCCGGAAGTACGCGACCCAAGCGAGGAGGAGGCGCGCGAAGAAGGAGGGCGGCGTGGCATCGCTCACGGTGAGGCTCCTGATCAACCAGTCGCGGGCGCGCATTCCTAGCACGCCGGCCCAGGGGCGCGAGTTTCTGCCCAGGGCTATCCTTGGCGTACCTGCGTATGCGCCTCCACCTCAAGTTTCCTCCGCCCGGCTTCTTCGTGAACGACCCGCGCCTCGTCGTGCGGCTCGATCAGCGGACGCTCTACGACGGCAGCTTCCGGTCGGGCTTCGACGTGAGCCTCGAGGTGCCGCCGGGCGTCCACACGCTCGAGACCGCCATCCACCTCGTCGGCTCGCTCGCCCGCGAGCAGCGCATCGTGCTCTGCCTCGACGACAACGGCTACCGCGACGTCCCCGTCGTGCACGGGACGCTCGAATACAGCCGCCTGAGCGGCAACTTCAAGAAGCGCGTCTCGCTCTCCGCGCGGAGCTGAGCCCGCTCAGGCGAGTCACCAACCGTTCGCCTCCGGGAAGCTCGGCCAAGCCTCCCCAACCGTTCGCCCTGAGCGAGGTCGAGCCGGAAGGCTCGACCGTCGTCGAAGGGCGCCCCGGCCGCGCGTGCTTCGACTACGCCATCGCCTTCGGCGGTGGCTCGCTCAGCACGAACGGAAGAGGGCTCGAGCGGTCGGGATGTCCGAGCCGCCCGTCGACTACAGGAAGCTCGGGAGCAGCGCGCGGACGCGGCGGACACCGGGCTGGAAGAGGTGCGTGCGGAGGGCGGTCGCCGCGCTGCCCACGCCCTGCGGGAGCGCGCGGAAGACGATGTTGAGGTGATCGTCGTCGCTCTCGATGCCGTGCATCGTCAGGAGCGGCGTCAGGATCGACAGCGCCTGGCGCACGACCGGGTTCTCGCCGATCTTCGGCTCGCGCATCAGGTCGAGCGAGACCCGGTTGTCGCGCGCGTCCACGATGACCGGCGGCAGATCCATGTACTTCGCGAGCTCGCCCGGCTTGCTCAGGTTGAGCGCGCCCGAGCGCAGCAGCGCGGCCACCGGGGAGCTCGACTCGCCGATGACCTCCATCCAGATCTCCTCGAGCCGCACGTCGAGGCGGATCTGATCGGCGTCGATCTTCACCCGATCGATGTAGACGACCGCCGAGGCGCGGACCGGCGTCTTCATCAGGTCCACGTTGGCCGTGACGCGGAGGCCCGGCGGCACCTCGGTGATCACCGGGTCTTCGATCTTGCCGCCCTTGGCGGCCTGCTCCATCAGCCAGCGCAGCGCGTCTACCGGCACGCCGGCGCGGAGGCCGATCAGGTTGCGAACGAGCCGGGAGATCTCCCCGGGGTTGCGCCGGAGGTATCCACCGGCCGCCGAGAGCGCCAACGATGCGATCGACATGCGAGGCGCAGCATACCCCAAGGTCGGGACTTTGGGAGCGCGCTCAGCGTGGGATTTCTTGCCGCAGCGCGTCAGCGAGGCGGCGGTAGTCGTCCTCCTCGTTGTGGAGGTGGGCGGAGATGCGGATCAGGCGCTTGGGCGGCCTCGGCCACGGGGGGATCGGCACCTCGACGCGGTGGCGGTCGAAGAGCGCGAGCTGGAGCGGATCGGCGTAGAGCGCGGACGTCGGCGGCGCGCCGTCGCCGTCGGGCAGCGGGAGCGCGGCGAGCGAGCCGATCATCGACGCGGGCGCCGGCGGCTCGGCGCCGAGCGCCTCGGCGAGGAT
>JAEZBP010001003.1 GCA_023427125.1 Pseudomonadota bacterium
GACCAGATGTCGGCGCGTCGATCCACGCGCTGTCCGTCGAGCTGCTCCGGCGCGATGTACGCGAACTTGCCCTTCACCTCGCCGGTCGCGGTGTTGTGGTAGCGGTGCCGGGCGCTCGCGACCCCGAAGTCGAGGACGCGGACGCCGCCGTCGTAGCCGACCATCAGGTTGTGCGGGCTCACGTCGCGGTGCACGACGTCGCGCGGTTGCCCGGACTCGTCGCGCAGCTCGTGCGCGGCGTGCAGCCCCTCGCAGGCGTCGGCGACCAGCCGGGCCGCGACGAGCGGCAAGAGCTCGGCGACCGCGCCGCTCGCCCGCCCCGCCGTGCCGATCACGCGGTTCAGCGACTCCCCGAGGATGAACGGCATCGTCAGGAAGTAGCTGCCGTCGACCTCGCCGAAGTCGATCACGCTGCAGACGTTGGGATGCTGGATCTGCGCCGCGATGCGCGCCTCGTCGAGGAACATCGAGACGAAGCGGCGATCGGTCGCCATGTGCGGGTGGATGCGCTTGAGCGCGACGAGCTTCTCGAAGCCCGCAGGGCCCGCGGCCCTCGCCAAATACACCGTCCCCATGCCGCCGCTCGCGAGCTGGTACGCGAGGCGATAGCGCCCGAAGGCGCGCTCGGGGGCGGGCTGCGGCTCGATCGGGTCTTCGAGCGAGTAGGTCGACATACCGGGGACCGAGAGATGATAGCATCCCGCCGATGTCCTTGGATCGCCTGCGAAATCGGCTCTCGATGGCGCCGCTCGCGATCGCTTTGCTCGTGCTCGCTCAGCCTGCCTTGGCCGGCGCGCAGGACCCTCTCGCGCAGGCGCGCGCCCAGCTCGACGCGGCCCGCTTCGCCGACGCCGTGCGCCTCTACGACGAGCTCGCGGAAGCCCGCTCGGGGCTCGATCGCGGCTCGCTCGCGCGCCTCCTGCAGGAGCGGGCGCTCGCGCGGGCCGCGCTCCGCGATCGCGACGGAGCGCGCGCTGATCTCGTCGCGCTCTTCTCGCTCGATCCTGACGCCGAGCTCGGCGACGAGGCGCCGCCCTCACTCCGGCGCATCGCCGACGAGGTGCGCGCGAGAGGGATCGAGCCGCTCGCGCTGCGCGCCGAGGCCTCGCCGGTCGAGGGCGGCTTCGAGATCCGCGCCGAGGTCGATCACGATCCGGCAGAGCTCGTGCGCGAGATCCGAGTGATCGAGCTCAGAGACGGCGGCGTCGAGACCCACGCCGGCGCCGCGGTCCGCATCGAGGCGTCCGGCCAGCTCCGCTACATGGTCGAGGCGGTGGGAGGAGGCGGCGCGGTCGTCGCATCGGTCGGCACGCTCGACGCGCCCCGCACGATCGGGAGCGTGGGGACCGCATCCGCGCCCGCCATCGTCGGGACGGGCACCGTGGCCAGCGACGACACGGCGCTCTGGATCGGGATCGGGGTGGGCGCCGGCGTGGCGATCGCGCTCGCGGTCGTGCTCGGCGTGGTCTTCGGGGTCCCCTCCGATCTGACCCAGCCCGGCTTCCCGATGGAGATCGAGTGAAGGCCTGCATCCTCGCCTGCGCCGCAGTCCTCGTGCTCGGCGGCTGCCTCCCGCGCGATCTCGGGTGGGAGTTCGAAGTACCCGACGAGATCGACGCGCGCACTCGCGCCTTTCAGGCGCACGTGATCCCGGGCGGCTGCGTTCCGGGGCCGAGCCCCGATCGTCCGCTCGAGACCGCGACCTATCGGTTCGCGCGAGGTGAGGCGCCGCCCGTGCCGATCCGATCGCTGCCGCCCGGCACGTGGGGGTTCGAGATCGAGGCTCTCGACGCGGAGTGCCGCCCCATCGGCCGCGGCTGCGAGCCGGTCGAGCTGCCGAGGTCCGACGGACGCATCTCCATCACTTTGATGGTCAACACCACGATCGAGCCGACCGTGTGCCGCACCGCGTGCGCCAACGGGCTCTGCGTGGGGCGCGATGTCGACGCCGGACAGAGGGATCCGGATGCCGGTCGCACCGACGCGGGGCCCGACGCGAGCGATCCGGCACCCGACGCGAGCACCGACGCCGGCGATCCGGGCGACGCGTCCAGGCCCGACGGCGCGTAGCCTCGAAGTATCGACGCTCACGAGCTCAGGGACCGCGCCGGCGCCGAGAGGCGGGCGAGCTCCCCGACCAGCGGCGAAAGGCGCGCTCGAAGCTGGTGCGGCTCGCGAACCCGAGCTCCGACGCCACCGCGTCGATGCTCCGTTCTTCCTGCCCGAGCAGCTCCTCGGCCCGCTCGTGGAGCGTGCCCTCGCGCACCGCGGAGAAGGATGTGCCCTCCTCGGCGAGGCGCCGCTGCAGCGAGCGGCTGCTGGTCCCCATCGAGCGGGCGACCGCGCCGACCGAGGCGTCGCCGGCGGCGACACCGAGGAGGATCGCCCGGCGCAGGCGTGTCTCGAACGGGCTCCGTGAGGGCGCGTCCACCGAGAGGATGGTCGGCGCGTGCTGCGCGAGCAGCGCGCTCATGGCCGGATCGGCGCCCCGCATCGGCGCGCTCAGATCGTCGCGCCGGAACAGGATCGCGGAGGCGGGCTGCGCCCACACCGGCCGCACGCCGAAGTACGCCTCGTAAGGCGTGGCGGACGGAGGCGGAGCGGACTGCAGCGCGACCCCGAGCGGGACGATGTGCCGCTGCGTGCACTCGCGCGCGAGCTTCAACAGGGCGGCGAGCATCGCGTCCACGCCGTGCCGCGCCGTGCTCGGCGACTCGTACACGAAGCGGCCACCGGCGGCGTCCTCGCGCAGCGCCACGTTCGCGGGTCGGATCACGAGCGGCAAGACGCGCGCGAGCCGATCGAGCGCGTCTCGGAGATCGGCCGCGTGAACGAACATGCTGACGAGCACGCTGAGCTGATCGAGCGCGAGCCGCGATCCCGCGTGGAGCCCGACCGCCGGATCGCCGGTCAGCCTCTCGGCGGCGTCCCAGAGCCGCAGGCCATCCTCGTAGGAGAGGAAGGTCGGGTTCAGGATCGTGTCCTCCGGGATGCCGGAGGCGCACGCGAGCTCCTCGACGGAGACCCCGGCGTTCAAGATGATGGAGGCGAGCACCGTCGAAGCGCGGACCGTCATCGACGCGCTCACGATAGCGCAGGTCGCGCCCCGTCTTGATAGAGTCTCGCCGACGCCCGCCATTCGCCCCCGAGCCGGCGAACGTCGACGTCTTTCCCAAGCCGCATCGGCGAGCTCCGGGTCGCGCGCACGCGGGTGGGACGACGCGGCCATGCCGCGGGCTCGAAGCCAAAGCGGCCGGGATCACGAGCCCGGTCGTGATCGCGTCGCGCTCGCCGGTCGACCGCCCTCAGCCACCTCCGTCGGCGCTCGTCCCGCCGGTCCCTCCGACGCGCTCGACCGCCTCGTCGACGACGCGACCTGCCGCGGCCCGCCCGCGGCGTCGCGATGACGGAAGCCGAACGGCTTGCGACGACATGTGAATGATCACCATCGGCATCAGTTGAGATTGATCACGCCGCCGTTCACGTCGACCTCGTCATCCCCCTCCACGACAACCTTCTTTCCCTTGATCGTGATCGTGCCGTCCTTCTCGAGCTTGATCGACGAGTCGCCGGCGGTCATGGAGATGCTGTTCCCGGCGACAACATTGGCGTCGATGCCCACCATGAGGTTGTCCATCAGCGTCACGGTCGTGTTGCGCATCGTGCCGACCATGGCCGTCATCGCGCCCCTGATCTTCTGAGTCAGGTCTGCGCCGATCTTCTCGGTCAGGCTCTTACCAATCTCCCGCTTGCCATCTCCGCCGACCCTGACGGTCTCGTCGGCCACGACGCTCCTCGTGGCCGACATCGCGACGTTGACCACCTGGTTCATGCCGATGGTCTGCATCGCGTTCATCGCCACCTGCTGCGTCAGGTTCTGACCGATCGTCTGGGCTAGGTTCTCGCCGATCGACTCGGTCTGGCTCTGCCCCACGGTCACGATCTCGTTCGCGCCGATGCTCTTCGTGCGGTCGACGCCGATGGTGACGCTCTCGTTGTTCTCCACCAGGCGCGTGCGGTCGTGCTTGACCGTGACCGTCTCGTCATGGCCGACCAGGCGGGTCCGGTCGACGACGACCTCCTGGGTCTCGCAGTTGCCCACCTTGCGCGTGTGGTGGTTCTTGATCAGCGTGTTCCAGTCCTTCTCGCCCTGGAGGTAGATCTCCTCCTCGCCGGCGCGGTCCTCGAAGCGCAGCTCGTTGAACCCTCCGTTGGTGGGCGACGAGTTGCTCTTGATGGTCGTTCGCGTCTTCATCGCGGGGTAGTCGTAGGGCGGCGGGTTCTCCGGGTTGTAGACCACGCCCGTGATGAGCGGCTGATCGGGATCGCCCTCGATGAACGTGACCACCACCTCCATGCCGATGCGGGGGATGAACGAGAAGCCCCAGCCGGCCCCGCCCATCGCCTGCATCACGCGGATCCAGGTAGAGCTCTTGTCGTCGTTCGCACCGAGCCGGTCCCAGTGGAACTGGACCTTCACCCGACCGTGCGGATCGGTGTGGATCTCCTCGCCCGGGGGGCCGACCACCGTCGCCGTCTGCACGCCCACGATGCGCGGGCGGCGGCGAAACCGATCCGGGCGCCAAGGCACGTCCGCCGGCAGCACGGTGAAACGTGAGACGTAGCCGAGGCCGTCCTGGCCATCGCCCGACTCGCCCACGTGGCCTTGATAGCGGTGCTCGCTCGCGACCACCGCCCATGCGCCGTCGAGGTCGTTGCGAGGGTGATCGGCGAGGTCGAAGCGGCGGCCCGGCCGGACCGCCAGCGAGGATCCCGAGCCGTCGCAGAGCCGCGCGTCGCGCCGCGCGCGCTCGCTGTAGAGCCGGAGCTGGTCGCTCCCGTTGTGCGCGCCGTAGGTGTGATCGTAGCCGTGGAACGTCAGCGGCGCGTCGTGCACGTAGGTCTCGAGCGCCGGGAAGGCGGCGTCCGACATCTCGGCCTGCGACACCATCGGCACCGACGGATGCGTCCAGTCGAAGTGCCGGGACACCACCCGGTTCGGCCGGACGCGGCTGATCCGCTCGAAGCGCGAGATGCCCTCGGAGGCGTCGAGCTCCGCGTCCGAGCGCGTCGTGTAGCGCAGGGTCGAGCCCTCCTCGCCCTCGATCGGCGCGAAGTGCGCGGGGCGATCGAAGAGGACCAGGAGCTCCCGCTCGCCGTCGTGCTCGAACGTGTAGCCGATCCCCTCCTCCTCCATCAGGCGGTGCACGAAGTCGAAGTCCGTCTCGTCGTACTGGAGCGTGTACTCGCGTGCCGGATAGGTCCCAGCGAGCCGCGCTTCCACGCTCCGGCCGAACACGCCGAGGTCCTCGCCGAGCACGCTGGTCAAGATCTCGGGCACCGTCTTCCCTTGGAAGATCCGGCTGTCGGTCTTGTGCCGGAGCGCCGAGAGGGCAGGCTCCACGCTCAGCCGCGCGTACGTCTGCTGGCCCGGATCGGTCCCCTCCCGCACCATCGTCACGATGCCGCACACCCGCAGCGACGCGGTGCGGCGAACGAGCGTGAGCACGCAAGGCGAGCCGAGGAGCGAGGAGGCGTCCGCCTCCGGCTCGGAGACCGCGATGTCGAGCACGAGCTGATAGGGCTCGTTCAAACGCTCGTGGAGCGTCGCGCCCGTGACCACCCACTCGGTGCCGCTCCACCGATCGGCCTCGAACCTCGCCTCGACTCGACGACGTGTTTCCATCGATCCTCTCCCTCCTGCCGCCGCCGTAGCTGCGCGATCTCAGGGGCAGGCGTTGCCCGGCGACCCGCAGTACCCGTCGCAGATGCAGATCTGACTGCCAGGGCAATTCAACCCGCCGATGCACGAGCCGTAGGTTCCCCATGTGCAGCTCGGGCTGCAGGTCCGCGTCTGCGTCCCACCGCCGCACTCGGCGCAGCCCTCCAGCGTGTCCGTGGCGCCCGGGGCGCACTCACCTTGACTCCCACACGAGCCCCAGGTCGTCGGCCACGCGCAAGAGCTCGTACACGTCTGCGACTGAGACCCGCAGTTCCCGCAGGGTTGGGAGCGAGTCTGACCCGGCGTGCACACCCCCTCGCCGCCGCACGATCCCCACGTCGAAGGCCACCCGCAAGAGCTCGTGCACGTCTGCGACTGCGTCCCGCAGAGCCCGCAGCCCTGGTTTCGCGTCTGCCCGGGCGAGCACGCACCCTGGCCGGTGCAGGTCCCATACGTCGAAGGCCAGCCGCACGAGGAGGTGCACGTACGGGACTGCGTCCCGCAGTTGCCGCAGCTCACCGCGTCCACCGCGCCGGGCGAGCACGCGCCCTGCCCGGTGCAGGTCCCATACGTCGACGGCCACGTGCACGAGGCGGTACAGGTCCGCGTCTGCGTCCCGCAGTTACCGCAGGCGCGCGAGCCGATCTGGCCCGGCGAGCACACCCCCTCCGAGGTGCAGGCGCCGTACGTCGAGGGCCACGTGCACGACGACGTGCAAGTGCGGGTCTGCGTCCCGCAGTTGCCGCATCCCTGCGAGTCCGTCGTGCCCGGCAGGCAGACCCCCTGGCCCTCGCAGCCGCTCCAGCCGCCCCACGAGCACGACGACGCGCAGGTCCGCGTCTCGGTCCCGCACATCCCACACGCGCGGGTCTCGGTCTGGCCAGGCGTGCAGACGCCGCCCGCCGTGCACGCGCCGAAGCCCTCCCAAGCGCAGGAGTCGCTGCACGTCCGCGATCGCGCCGAGCACGCGCCCGAGCACGCCTCCGAGCTCGTCTCGCCCGGGGCACACACGCCCTCGCCGGAGCAGGCGCCCGGGGAGCCCCACACGCACGACTCGGTGCAGGTCGTGGTCCGGGTTCCGCAGCGACCGCAGCCCGTGACCTCGGCGGCGCCCGGCGCACAGGTCCCCTCGCCCGTGCACGCGGTCGGCTCACCCCAATCGCACTCATCGGTGCACGTGCGCACCTGCGTGCCGCAGTTCCCGCACGCGACGGTCTCGGACTGCCCCGGCGTGCAGAGCGGGGCCGCCTCGCACTCGCCGTACTCGCTCCACGCGCCCCACCTGCAGCTCCCCTCGCACGTCCGCGCCCGCTCCTGCGAGCCGCAAGAGCCGCACGCTTGGCGCTCGGTCTCCGTCGATCCGGGTGTGCACTCGCAGGCCCCGCCGTCGGCGCGGACCTCGCACCGCTCGTTCACGCACACGCTCCCCGGCGGGCACTGGCCGTCGCTCTGGCACGCGCCGGCGTCGATGCGCAACGCGGCGTCCAGGCCCTCGCAGAGGTTGTTGACGCAGAGCGCGCCGCGCGGGCAGTCCGCCGTGGTCAGGCACTCGTACCCGTGCGACTGGGTGCAGCCGACTGCGAAGACCGTGAACGACAGGGCAAGCAAGCGACGCATGAGACGCGATCCTGTGGAGGTGGCGGGGCCCACGATGATGCCACGAACCGCCTGCCCTCTACGAGCACCCGCGCTCGATGGTTCGGCGAGAGTTGACGCCGCGACGTTGAAGCTCGAGCGCCAGCGCGTCGTCCGCTGGCGCGAGCTGTCGCATGTCTGGCGCGCTCCTCTTACCCGCCGGCGCCGCTCAGAGGCCGCTGCGGCCCGGGGTGGCCCTCGGCGAGGTCCTCGTGCTCGCGCTCCTGCGTCATCCCGTGGGCGCTGGAGATGCGGCTGTCCGCGTGCGGATCGGCGCGCGACGCCACTGACTCGCTGTGCGCGGCATGCGGCGCAGCCTCGCTCAGCGGGTGCTGGCTGCCGGCGCGCCCTTCGGCGAGGGTCTCGCTCTTTCCGGGCTGAGGCGCGCGCTCGACCTGGGGCGGCGCGGTGACGCGTCGCGGCTCGATCCAGTCCCGCATCTCCTCGGGGAGCCTCGAGCCGAGCTGACGGCGCGCGCTCGGGTGCAGCGCGCCGCCGATCGTCTCGAGGATCGCCGTGGCGTGCTCCACCGCGAAGCCCGCGGGCAGGTGCTCCACGCCGGCGACCCTGCGAAGGAACGCCGAGGCATCGGCGTCGGGATCGGAGGGCGCGCCGCGGAGCATCTGCGCGATCGGCGATGGGAAGTGCGTCGCGATCTCGTCGCGGTGCGCGTGATCGATGAGCGCACCGAGGGCTTCGGTCACGGCCCTGACGGCGGTCTCGACCATCGCGCGCGACCCGAGGCCCGTGCGCACCCTGACCTGCTCGATGAATCCTTCGTAGTCCACCATGCCGCCACCGGTCGCACTCGCCGTGCCAGAGCCGTTCGCCGGCCGCGACCTCGCTTGCTGGCGCGCGGCCGAGCTACGCGGCCCTCCCCTCGGTCGGCGCGTCCTATCCCCGGTGTCCAGCCAAGCGTGAACCGCTCCGCTCGGCGCGGCCCGAGGGCGCGCGGAGAGCGCACGGAGGTCGCGTTCGCACGAGCGCAGACGAGGTCACCGATGACAGAGGCTCACTCGTCCGCGAGCGCGGCCCCGCTTCGGGGAATCCGCCGGTGCGGCGCCGGCTGTGCGATGATTCTGCCCACACGTGAGCTACGAGGTCGATCGATACGCGCTCGAGCAGGAGCTGGGGCGTGGCGCGTTCGGTGCCGTGTACGTCGCCCGGCATACGATCCTCGGCACGCGCGTCGCGCTGAAGCTGCTGCACTCGACGCAGGCTCAGGAACCGGACGCGGTCGAGCGCTTCCTGCGCGAGGCGCGCGCCGCGGCGTCGATCGGCAGCCCCCACATCGTGCGCGTCAGCGACGCGGGCATCACCTCGACGCGGCAGGCCTTCCTCGCGATGGAGCTGCTCGAGGGCGAGGACCTCGCGTCCTACCTCAACCGGCGCGGCCGCCTGTCGGTGCACGACGCGATCGCCATCACGCGCCAGGTCCTCGAGGGGCTCGCCGCCGCGCACGAGGCCGGCATCGTCCACCGCGACATGAAGCCCGCCAACGTGTTCTTGACGCGGGGCGAGGGCGGCGCGCCGTTCGCGAAGCTCCTCGACTTCGGCGTGAGCAAGATGGCCCGCAGCGCCGGCGGCATCGAGGCGCGCCTCACCGCCACGGGCACCATCGTCGGCACGCCGCACTACATGGCGCCCGAGCAGCTGATGGAGTC
>JAEZBP010001144.1 GCA_023427125.1 Pseudomonadota bacterium
GGCCGACACCTGCTGCCGTTCGCAGGTGTGGCCTACCGTCACTTCGCTGCGCTCCTCGAGCGCGGCGCGCCTGGACCTCCGCCCTCGCCGGCGTGCTCCATCGATGGAATGCGCCGTGCACCGAGGCGCATGCAGGATGGCGAACGCGCGCCGTGGCTCCCGCTCCGCTCGGGTGCTCGCCCTGTCGGTGGCGTGTGTCGCGCCGGTCTTGTGTGCTCAGGACTTGTGCGCTCAGGACCAGGCGACGGCCGAGCCGCGCTACTACGAGTTCCGCGGCGAGGTCGAGCAAACGCCCGTGCAGCTCGGCGGGGAGGGGTTGCCCGAGCTCTTCTCCGCCTGCACGGAGTTCCTGAGCACGTCGGGAGTAGAGTCGGTGGGGGAGGTGGTCGTGGAGGGTCGCCGCTTCACGCGGACCGACGGCTACTTCGATCGGCAGGAGGCGTGCGGCTTCGTGGTCCTGAACGCGCGTCCATCGGGGCCGTTGCACTTCCCGGAGACCCCGCTGATGACGGGGTCGGTCGACGGCGTCCCGTTTCGCCTGTGGGACCCGCCCGAGGAGGCGGCGGCGGCCGCGCGGACCTACCTCCCCATGGCCGTGCGGAGCTTCGCCCTCCACACGGTCATCGTCGACGGCACCCATCACCCTCCGCGCGCCGACGCGTGGTCGGTGGAGGAGGTGGTGGCGCTGATCGAACGCGAGCTGTCGTCCCCCGCCCAGCCAACACTGTCGCAAAACTACGGCGCTCGGGGAACGCCGAGCGGAGCGGTACGCCGCTGACTGGACACCGGGGACGGGAAGCGCCGACCGGACGGAAAGTCCGTGCCGCTCGCTCGCGCGCTCGCGAAGCGCGCGCCAAGCAAACACAGCGCGCGCCCAGCCAACTCATTGCTCGGCGATCGCCGCGGCGTTCTTCGCGTCCGCGGCCTTCAGCGCGGGGCGCTCGCCGAGGCGATCGGCGTACGCGGTGAAGCGCGGCGTCGGCGCCACCATCTTGAAGCGCAGCATGTAGCGGAGCGTCCCGCCGAAGATCACGTCGGCCATCGAGAACTGCTCGCCGAGGACGTAGGGGCCCTCGCCGATCAGCGCGTCGATCGTGGCGAGCATCGACTCGTAGTCGCCGAAGCCCGCCTGGCCGGCGTTGACCTTCCACTCGTTCATCTTCGCCATCGCCGCGGGCTCGATGACGGCCGACGGAACCAGGGCGGCGCGCAGGTAGGTCCCGCGCTCCGGCGAGTCGAGCGCGGGCGCGAGGCGACCCGGCGCGTAGCGGTCGGCGAGGTAGAGCCCGATCGCCGCGGACTCGGTCACGACGGCCTCGCCGTCGACCAGGATCGGGATCTTGCCCATCGGGTTGAGCGCGCGGAGCGCCTCGGTCTTCTGCGCGCCCTTCTGGAGGTCGACGTGCTCGAGGCGGTAGGGGCGCCCGACCTCCTCGAGCATCCAGACGACGCCGGCCGCGCGCGAGAACGGGTGATGGTAGAGGACGAGCTCAGACATGGCGCGCAGCCTCCCAAGGCGCGCGAGCCCGCGCAAGCCGGGGACAGCTGCTATCGTTCGCGCCCGATGAGCGACGCCCTCGAGAGCTCGTTCGTGATGGCGGTCGGCGACGCGTATCGGATCGCGCCCGACGCGCTCGCGCTGCTGTCGGGGGCCCTGCGCGATCACCTCGCCGCCGCCCGCGCCGACTGGCCCGGCGTCGAGGTCTCGGGCGCGGACTTCGCGGTCTACCTGGCCGAGCGCGTGCCCGACGACGGCGCGCCGGCGACCGCGCTCACCGCGATGCGCACGAGCGATCTCTACCTCGCGTGCGCCTGCGTGCTCGGCGCCCGCGGGGCGGCCGAGGCGATCGAGCGGGCGGTGATCCCCGCGGTGATCAAGGCCGTCGCGCGGGTCGACGCCAGCCCCGACTTCATCGACGACGTGGTCGCGCAGCTCCGCGCGAAGCTCCTCGTGCGCGACGGAGAGCAAGCGCCCCGCATCGCGCGCTACCTCGGCCGAGGCCCGCTGAGCGCGTTCGCGCAGGTCATGGCCCTGCGCATCGCCCAGACGATCAAGCGGCGCGCGCCGAGCGAGGATCCGCTCGACTCGCGCATCGAGCCGCCGCTCGACGCCGACGATCCCGAGCACGCGCAGATCAAGGACGAGCTCCGCGATCCGTTCCGCCGTGCGTTCCGCGAGACCCTGGCCGAGCTCAGCCCCCGCACCCGCAACGTGCTGCGCCTCTACCTCGTCGAGGAGGTCGCGAGCGAGACCATCGGCCGCATGTACGGCGTGCACCGCGCCACCGTGGCCCGCTGGGTCGCCGAGGGCCGCGAGGAGGTGCTCGCCGGCGTGCGCAAGCGCCTGATGAAGGAGCTGAAGCTCGGCCGCGCCTCCTACGACAGCTTCGCCCGTAACCTCGCCGGCCAGCTCGACGTCAGCCTCGCCGGCTTCCTCGAGTGACCGGCCCCCCCGATCCCGACGTCGAGGCGTCCGTCGCGTTCGTGCTGACGAGTGGATGGCCAGGGCCGGGAAGAAGCCGAGCGCGATCCTTCGGGCTTTGCTCGAGACTCCGTTCGGTGCGCGCGGGGGGACGCGCTCCGGTCAATTGGCTCGGATCTACATCGTGTGGCGTGGCTTCGACGTCCCGCTGGCCGCCGCAAGCACGGTCGTGGGCTTGTGGACCCCGACCGATTCCGGCGCGCCGTTCGGCGACGAGCAGCTCGACGAGCTCCTGACGCGAGCGCCCTGACCAAGCTCGCTTTGGTTTGCACGCGCCCTTCGACTTCGCTCAGGGCGAACGGCCAGGGAAGGCAGCGATTCTGGTTAGCTCACGGCGGTTCTGTCCGGCGGCCGGGGGCCCACTCGCGGTGGGGATCGACGCGGGTCTCGAGGAAGCGGGCGAGGCGGTGGAAGTCGCTGCCGTGCTCGATGAAGCGGATCTCGGTCTTCAGCGTGTCGGGGTTCACGATCTCGCCGAAGGGCACGTAGAAGAGATCGAGCTGGCCGCCGCAGCTGACCATGTGGCCGTCGAGGCCCTCCTCGGTCAGCGCGCGGAAGGCGCCGATGCCGAGCTGGCTGCCGAGCATCACGTCGAAGGCGTGGGGCGGCGCGCAGCGGCTCTCGTAGCCGAGCTGGAGGCCGGTCAGCTTCTTCTTGCGGCCGGTGCGCGCCTCGTACCGGCGCGAGACCACCTCCGCCATCA
>JAEZBP010001146.1 GCA_023427125.1 Pseudomonadota bacterium
TGGCTCATCGGCGTGTGCCTTGGCGCGTTCGAAGCGTCGATTCGGCCCTTCGCGGTGTGGTGTTGGCCCGGCGGGTGTGGCCGCCGCTCGGGGAACGCCGAGCGGAGCGGGTCCCGCGACCTGGACACCGGGGACAGGTGACTGGACGGACGGGCCGCTCCGCTCGGCCGCGCGAAGGCGCGCGCAGCAAGTCGAGGCCCCCGCTCGTTGAGCGATCAATCCCGAGGAGCGATCGGGAGGCTCAGCTCGAAGCGCGTGCCCTTGCCCTCCGCCGGGGCGACGCGCAGCTCGCCGCCGTGCGCCTCCACGAGGCCCTTGGCGATCCAGAGGCCGAGGCCCGCGCCGCGCACCACGCTGTTGAGGCCGCGCACGTGGGGCTCGAAGAGGCGATCGACGAGGCCGGGCTCGAGGCCGGGGCCGTCGTCCTCCACCGAGATCCACGCGCGCTCGCCGTCCTCGCGGGCGCCGAGCACGATCCACGTGCCGGCCGGCGTGTGATCGATCGCGTTGGCGACGAGGTTCACGAGCACCTGCTGGATGCGCTCGAAGTCACCGAAGACCTCGATCGGCGGGATCTCGCGCGCGCACGCGAGCTCCTTCTTCGCGCGGCGCGCCCGCTCGGCCAGCTCGTCGACCGTCTCCTCCAGCACGCGCCGCAGCGGCACGCGGTAGCACTTCACCCGCAGCACGCCGGTCTCGAGCTGGCTGAGGTCGAGGAGGTCCTCGACCAGCCGCCGCATCCGCTGCGTGGCCCGCGCGATGCGCGCGACCACGTCGGCGAAGGCCTCGTGATCGTGATCCATGTCGACCAGGAGCGAGGCGCCGAGGTGGACGGTGGCGAGCGGCGCCCGCAGATCGTGCGAGACGGTGGAGAGGACCCGATCGCGCCCTCGCGTCGCCAGCTCGGCGCGGACGCGCGCCTCTTGCTCGGCGGCGAACGCGCGGGCCGCGGCCAGCGCGAGCCCGACCCGATACGAGACGTCCTCGAGCAAGAGCCGATCCTCCTCGGCGTACGCCACCCCGCGCTCCCGCACCGCGAGGATCACGCCGCACGCGGCGCCGCCGAGCTCGATCGGCGCCGACATCAGGCTCGAGGTCGGCATGCTCTTGCGGAGCGGGGCCGGACCCTCGCGAAGGCCGGCGCTCCGGCGCTCGACCCGCCGCAGCAAGACCCCCCGCCGGCTCGAGAGGCTCTGCCGCGAGGGCGCATCGGCGGAGCGCTCGGCGAAGCGCTCGAGGTCCTCGCGCGCGTCCGCGTCCGCGTGGTGCACCGCGACGGTCTCGAGGCGCGAGCCGTCGACGAGCATCCGCACGAGGCACGCGTCGCCGAAGGTCTCCGCGACGCCGCGGGCGGCCCGCTCGAGCAGCTCCTTCTCATCGAGCCCCGCCTCGGCGAGCGCGCGCGAGATCCGCGCCATGCCGGAGAGCCGCTTGGACGCGGACTCGAGCCCCCGCGCCCGCACCCGATCCTCGTCTCCGTCGATCAGCCGCCCGAGCATCGGCCCCATGCGCGCGCCGAGCAGCAGGAGGAGGGCGCGATCGACCGCGCTGAGCGGCGCCTCGTCGCGGAAGCGCAGGCCGAGGACGCCTCTCACGATGCCCTCGGCCCGCAGCGGCACCGCGACCAGACCGGGCTCCGCCTCGGCGCCGTAGGCGTGCTTCGCGTCGCGCGGCACCTCGACGATCACGTCCTCGCGCGCCGCCTCCGTCAGGGGGCTCGCCGCCGTGAGGGGCACGCTCCGGCGTCGCTGCCCGGAGGCGCTCCCGTGGCGGGCGAGCGGAACGAGCTCCCCGCGCGCGGCGTCGACGCTGGCGATCGAGGCTGCCACGAGGGCGCGCGCGCCGATACCGCGCCCCACCAGCGCCGCGCAGGTCTGCGCCGCGTCGCGCGCGGCCGCCACCGACTCGAGCACGCGCATCAGGCAGAAGCAGTCCTCCGCCGTGATGCGGCGGATCAGCTCCCCGTCCAGCGTGAGACGAGGCTCGGTCGAGTTTCCCCCTCTGGTATCGATCGCGTGCGTCACCCAAACCCCCCCTGAGCGCGCGATCGATGGATACACGGCGCGCCACGGCGGGTCGAGTCCCCGGGCGAGGATCACAAGTAGATTTTCTACTGACGCTCGGTCGTGGGCGCGGCCGGCGCCTCGTCGAGGACCACGCTCGAGTGGAGCGCGTACCACGCGCTCGCGAGCACGAGGACGCTCACCATCAGCAGCAAGAGGGGCAGCGTCCAGCCGGGGCCCGCGCGCTGCGCGAAGCGATCGCGGTAGTAGCGGCCCTTGCTGCGCTTGCGCAGCCGCTCCTGCACGCCGGCGAGCAGATCGGGCGCCGGCTCGTCCTCGTCGCCGCCGATCCGAGAGACCAGCGAGAGCGTCTCGACGAACTCCGTGTACTCCTGGCGCAGCTCGGCGTCCTCGCGGAGGGCGGCCTCGAAGGCCTCCTTGCGCGCCGGATCGAGGTCGTCCTCGAACGCCTCGCTGAACGCCTCGCGTGCCTCCTCGGGGCTCATCCGAGCGCGTCCTCCTCGAGCTCCGCCTTGGCGGCGGCGAGCGGCGCCCCGGGCATGCTCGAGCGCCGCCCCTCCGAGAGGCGCAGCACCTTGGTCCGGAGCGCGTGCCGCGCGCGGTGCAGGCGGCTCTTCACCGTGCCCTCCGCGAGGCCGGTGACCTCCTGGATCTCCTCGTAGCTCATGTGCTCGATGTCGCGCAGCACGATGAGCTCGCGGTGCTCGTCGTCGAGCGACCCGATCGCCTCCTGCAGGATCTTCTCCTTCTGCATCGCCTCGAGCATCTGGTCGGGGCGCGCGATGTGCGCGCTCGGGTTCATGGTCGCGCTCTCGAGCGCGCCGTGCTCGGCGATCTCGTCGAACTCCTTCTTCTTCCCGCGAGCGCGCCGGTCCAGGTACTTGATGCGGTTCTTACAGTGGTTCGTCGCCACGCGGTAGAGCCAGGTCGAGAGCTTGGAGTCGCCGCGGAAGCCGTCGATCGACTTGAAGACGGTGATGAAGACCTCCTGGGCGAGGTCCTCCGCCTCGCTGCGATCGCCGAGCATGCGGAAGACGAGGCGGAAGATGCGGGCCTGGTAGAGCTTGATCAGCTCGTTGAACGCCGCCTCATCGCGCCGCTTGAGTCTCTCGACCAGCTCTTCTTCGTAGCCCTCGGGCATCGGGACGTGGAACCCAGCCGCGGCCGCCGCGCGCTCGATGTCGAAGGCGACCGTCACGCGCGAGGAGACACCGCCTTCAGGGGTCGGTTCCGCCGAAGGTGCCCCACCGGCGGCCCGGCGTAAAGCGGCTCGTTCGGACGGCCGGGCCGACCTACGCTTTCACCATGCCCTCCCGCGCGATCCTGCTCGTCGATCACGGCAGCCGCCGCCCCGAGGCCAACGCCCAGCTCGAGGCGCTCGCCGCGCTGGTGCGCGCGCGCAGCGACGCAGCGGTCCAGGTGGCGCACATGGAGCTCGCCCCGCCGTCGATCGCCGAGGCCTTCGCCGCCTGCGTCGAGACGGGCGCCGAGGAGGTCGTCGTGGTCCCGTGCTTCCTCGCGCCCGGCCGCCACGCGAGCGAGGACATCCCGCGCCTGGTCGCCGAGGCCGCCGCCGAGCACCCCGTCCGCTGGCGGGTGACCGAGGTCTTCGGCGCCCACCCCCTGCTCGCCGAGCTGATCCTCGTCCGCGCCGGCCTGCAGCGCGAGCGCTTCACGCTCTGGCGCCAAGACGACAACGGCAACCGCTACCCCATCGAGACCTTCGACTCGATCGACGAAGCGAACGCGAGCCAGGCCGCGTTCGAGGCCCGCGGGCACAAGCAGCTCTACTGGGTCGAGCGAGTGAGAGACCGTGAATAGTCCTCCCTGGTGGGAGTGCCGAGCGGAGCGGTTCCGGCTGACTGGACACCGGGGATGGGAAGCGCCAGCGGGTCGGTGCCGCGTAGCTCGGCCCGCGCGCTCGCGAAGCGCGCGCTAATGAATGAAGTAGCGGAAGGTCGCGAGGAGCCAGGTCGCGTACTCGGCGGTGACCTGCTGGCGGATGGCGATGTCGATGCCGAGCTGCTGGTTCATCCAGCCTGCCCCCGCCGTCACGAAGTGCGCGTCGCGGCCGCTGTCGTAGATGTAGCCGGCGCGGATCGGGACCTCGCCCGTGAAGTACTCGGCGCCGACGCCGATGAGCGCCTCGGGGCGGATGGTGCCGTCGTCGTGGGTCCAGGTGCCGATGTCGGCGAGGCCGTCGACCGCGATCGTGAAGCGGCCGTCGATGGTGTAGCTCGCGCTGCCGCCGACCTGCATCGGCGTGAGGGTCGAGGCCATCGGGAGGAGGTTGTAGCCGAGGGCGGCGATGTGGAGGCCGGGGATCGGGGAGACGCGGATCGAGGCGTCGAAGGTGATCCCCTCGGCCCACGGCGAGGCGCCCTCCTGGGCCTCGCGCCAGAAGCTCACGTAGCGGCCGGTCATGCCGATCGCGAACGAGTCGCCGATCGGGACGCCGATGGCGATGCGGCCGTCGTAGCCGCCGTGGCCGTTCTGCCCGTTGCCGTGCACGTAGCGGAAGTTGACGCCCATGTTGATGGGGCCGCTGTAGGAGTCGATCACCGAGCCGCCGACCGAGAAGCGCGAGTCGCTCGGCTCGTAGGCCACGCCGCTCTCGATGTGGTAGAGCCGCCCGATCGACAGGCCGGCGGCGTTGTAGGCGAGGCCGCTCGTGCTGGTGGCCGACGCGCGTGCCCCCAAGCCCATCGCCATCCCCCGGGCCGTCTCCATGGTGTCCGAGAAGGGGGTGACCGACGAGGGGAGCTCGCGCGGCCGCTCGGGGGAGATGGTCTGCGCCGCCGCCGGCGCCGAGCCCAGCATCAGCACCAGCGCCGCCGCCGTGAGAGAGCCCGACCGCATGATCCACACTCGCATGAACGCCGCCTTCGCCAGAGAGCCCTGCTTAACAGAGGCTGCGCCGGGATCCAAGAAAGGAGCGCGGGCGACCCCCGTTTCACAGGCGCGGGGGCGCGTCCACGCCGGGAATACAGCCTCGGCTCGACCCTGATCCCCCTTCTCGGTGACGGGAGCGTGCCGAGCGCGATCCACTCGCGCGCCGAGGCATCCGAAAAAGGTGAGTCGATCCACAGGGTTGGGGATCGCCTGTGAGAACGGTGGGCCGACGCGCTCGGTGAGGCGAGGAGGGGCATCCGTGAAAACGATGCGATCCCCAGAGGTTACGAAATGCGTCGATCTCGGTCGTAGACGGGGCTCGGACGCTTTGCTAGCGTCGTCGGTCCGTTCTGAGGGGCCCGGTGGATCGACCGCCGGCCGCTGCGTCATCAATGCACACGCGGAGCTGCCTGCACCGGCTGTTTCGCTCGTTCTGATCTCTGCGCGCTCGACGCTCACGCGCTCCCCGGCCCCCGAGTCCCAACCCGCCCATCCTGTGGATAGCCTGTGGAACAGCAGGCTAAGTGCCCTCTTTTATTCGGAATTTGCTGAATGCAACACCTGTGGGATTCCGCTCTCGCCACGCTGCGATCCCAGCTGTCCGAGGAGAACTTCCGGACGTGGCTCGAGCCGGTGCAGCTCGAGCGCCTCGACGCGCGCTCGATGGTGCTCCGCGTGCCGAACCGCTTCTACGCGGACTGGCTCTCGCTCCACTACATCGGCTTGATCCTCGACTCGCTGCGCCGTGACGCCGAGGGGCTGCGCGCGGCGGGGCTCGACGTGCGAGGGCAGTGGGAGGTGGAGTGGATCGTGGACGAGGCGCTCCAGAAGAAGATGGACGCCCAGGCGCGCTCGGGGGACGCCCGCGCCAAGGACGCAGCGGCCAGGGACGCAGCGGCCAAGGACGCAGCGGCCAAGGAGCCGCGCGCCGCGCGGGAGGAGCCGAGCCGCACGGCTGAGCCTGCCGCGACCCGGAGCGCGCCTCCGCCGCCGACCGAGTCGCCGGCCGACAGCGGCCTCAACCCGAAGTACCGCTTCGACAACTTCATCGTCGGCCCCTCGAACCAGCTCGCGCACGCCGCGTCGATGGCGGCCGCCTCGAGCCCCGGCACCCGCTACAACCCCCTCTTCATCTACGGCGGCGTGGGGCTCGGCAAGACCCACCTCGTGAACGCGATCGGCCACCGCATCCGGCAGGACAAGCCCGACGCGCGCGTGCTCTTCCTGAGCGCCGAGCGCTTCACGAACGAGTTCATCTGGGCGCTCCAGAACCACCGCATCAACGAGTTCCGCGAGCGCTACCGCACGCGCTGCGACGTGCTCTGCATCGACGACATCCAGTTCCTGGCCGGCCGCGAGCAGACCCAGGAGGAGTTCTTCCACACGTTCAACGCGCTCTACCACGCGGACCGGCAGATCGTGGTCACGAGCGACGTGTACCCGCAGCAGATCAAGGAGATGGAGGAGCGGCTGGTGAGCCGCTTCCAGTGGGGCCTCGTCGCCGACATCCAGGCGCCCGAGCTCGACACCCGCATCGCCATCCTGAAGAAGAAGGCCGAGCAGGAGCACATCGGCCTCGCCGACGACGTCGCCCTCCTCATCGCGCAGCACGTGCAGAGCAACGTGCGCGAGCTCGAAGGCACCCTGCTCCGGCTGGCGGTCAAGGCCGAGCTCACCCATCGGTCCATCGACCTCGACTTCGCCCGCGACGCGCTCGGCGCCGCCCTCCCGCGGCTCGAGAAGCAGACGACGGTGGAGGACATCCAGCGCGCCGCCTGCGACTACTTCAACATCCGCCTCGGCGAGCTGAAGTCGCATCGCCGCCATCGCGCGGTGAGCTTCCCGCGGATGGTCGCGATGTACGTGTGCCGGCAGCGGCTCAAGCTGAGCTACCCGGAGCTCGGCGATCGCTTCGGCGGCAAGGACCACACGACCGTGATGAGCGCCGTGAAGAAGATCGGCGGCCTCGTGGACAAGGACGAGCAGGTCCGCAGCGCCGTCGCCGCAATCGAGCGCAAGGTCGGTCTGTAGGACTCGAGCGGCGCCCGGGCTCGTGTCGCGTTCGGCCGTGGTAGTGTCCGGCGACGATGGACGAACGGGTCGCCCGCTGCATGCTGATCGCGAAGATGCTCGCCGCCGACGGGATCATGACCGGCGACGAGCGGGACATGCTCGAGCGGGCGATGGACGCCTTCGGCCTCGACCCGCTCGAGCGCCAGCAGGTGCGCGACTTCGAGGGCTGGGAGCAGGCCGAGCCGATCGTCTCGGCGCTCTCGGTCACCGAGAAGCGCGCGCTGATGGACGGGCTCGTCCACGCGGCGCTCGTCGACGGGAAGGTCAGCCCGCACGAGATGGACCTGATCCACCGGCTCGCGGCGGCGCTGGGCCTCGGGTGACCGGCCGCCCGACCGACCCCTCGTTTTTCCAAGGATTCCAGGAATTTGCGCGCCCCGACCCATCTCTCTTGCATGGCGGACGGCCGCTCTCTATACACTCGTGCCCCGGCCAGCCTGTGAACTACCCCGGGGCAAGCCTGGGGATGATGGAGTGGATGGCTTGGGGACCCCGTCCTCCACAGACGCTCCACCGATTCATCCCCTCCCCTGCCTCGCCGATTTCGGCTTAGATCCCCAACGGTTGCATGAGCAAGTCCCCAATCCACAGCCACTACGACGATAGACGGTAGTTAATTTAAAGATCCTTATGGATCTACGTTAACGGGGTTGTGGTCAGATCGGCGCGGCCGCATCGGCGAGTGGATCGCGGGACGCGCTCGGAGTTCGGAGTACGAGAGATGGAGCTGACGATCAGCAAGCGGAGCTTCTTGAAGGGTCTGGCCCGCACCCACGGCGTGGCGGATCGGAAGAGCTCGATGCCGATCCTGTCGAACATCCTCCTGAGCACGGAGAGCACGAACGCGCTCCGCCTCGCCGCGACCGATCTCTACCTCGGCGTCTCGGCGCTCTCGGAGGCGCAGGTGACCGGCGGCGGCTCGGTGGCGGTGGCCGCTCGCACGCTCTTCGACATCGTGAAGAACCTCCCGGACGGCGAGGTGAAGTGGAGCGTCGGCCCGAACCACGCCGCGGAGATCCGCTGCGGCAAGGTCAAGTACCGCATCCCCGGGATGCCGGGCGACGACTTCCCGCCGCTGCCGAGCGCGGGGCGGGCGGAGTTCGTGGAGCTCGACGCGGACGCGGTGGGCGACCTGATCGCCCGCACCCACTTCTCGATGTCGACCGACGACACCCGGCCGCACCTCGCGGGCGCGCTCTTCGAGGGCGACGGCAAGGTCGTCCGCATGGTCACGACCGACGGCCACCGGCTCAGCAAGGCCGAGCACCGCTTCGACGGCTCGATGCTCAACTTCACGATGCTCGTCCCGAACAAGGGCATCGGCGAGCTCAAGAAGCTCATCGACGACCTCAAGGCCGACCAGAAGGGCAAGGCCGAGGGCGAGCGCGCGAAGATCGGCATCGCGACGACCGGCGGCAACGCGTTCTTCCGCGGGTCCGACGTGCTGCTGAGCGTGAAGCTCGCCGACGAGCAGTTCCCCCCCTACGCGAAGGTCATCCCCCAGCAGCAGAAGCGCCGCGTGGTCTGCCCCCGGCAGAGCCTCGTCGACTCGCTCCGCCGCATCAGCCTCGTCTCGAACGACAAGAGCGGCGGCGTGCGCTTCATGGTCGAGCCCGGCTCGCTCCGCATCGTCAGCGAGAGCCCGGAGGTCGGCGAGGGCAGCGAGGAGCTCGACGTCGACTACGCCGGCGACGCGGTGACCATCGGCTTCAACGCCCGCTACCTGCTCGACGTGCTCTCCGCCCTCAGCGAGGACGAGGTCGCGCTCGAGCTCTCGGGCGAGCTCGACCCGGGCGTCATCAAGCCGGTCAGCGACGCGGCGACGAGCTTCGTCGGCGTCGTGATGCCGATGCGCATCTAGAAGCGACCGTGACCGCGCTGCGGCTCGAGCGGCTGGTGGTCCGGGGGTTTCGCAACCTCCGGGACCTCGATCTCTCGCCGGGCCCGCGCTTCAACGTGCTCTTCGGCGATAACGGGCAGGGCAAGAGCAACCTGCTCGAGGCGGTCTACTACCTCGGCTCGCTCTCGAGCTTCCGCGGGGCGCCGCGCGAGGACCTGATCGCCCACGACGCCGAGCGCGCGCTGCTCGCGGCCCGCTTCCTCGTCGAGCCGGCCGGCGTCAAGGCGCAGGTCCGGCTCTCGCGCAAGGAGGGCCGGGCGCTCGCGCTCGACGAGAAGCGGCCCCGCTCGAGCGCCGCCTGGGTGGGCGCGCTGCCGATGGTGCTCTTCCATCCGGGCGACGTCGCGCTCGCCGGCGGCTCCCCCGAGGCGCGGCGCGCGTTCCTCGATCGGATCCTCGAGCAGATGGACGCCACCTTCGTGAGCGCCGCGGGGACGTACAGGAAGGCCCTCAGGAGCCGCAATCGGCTCTTGAAGCAGGTGGGAGCCGACCGGCGCTCGATCGTGGCTTACGACGAGCTCCTGGCCTCGGCAGGGGCTGTCGTGGGGGCGAGCCGCGCCCGGCTGGTCGAGGCGCTCAAGCCGCGGGTCGAGGCGGCGTTCGCCGAGGTCGCCGGCGAGAGTATCGCGCTCGACGTCGCGTATCGCCCACGAGTCGAGCCGACGGTGGAGGCGATCCGCCGGGCGCTGAGCGCGGCGCTCCCGAAGGATCTCGCGCGGGGCTTCACCGCCGACGGCCCCCACGGCGACGACCTCGCGCTCACTGTCGGCGCCCGCGGCGCGCGCCACCATGCCTCGCAGGGCCAGCACCGGATGATGGTCCTCGCGCTGAAGGTGGCCGAGCTCGAGGTGCTCGCGCGCACGGTCGGGCGCGTGCCGGTGCTCTTGCTCGACGACGTCTCGAGCGAGCTCGATCCGATCCGCAACCGGAGGCTCTTCGCGCTCTTCGATCGGCTCGGCGGGCAGGTCTTCCTGACGACGACCCAGCGCGAGCTCATCGGCGTCGAGGAGGCGCGGCTCGACTATCGGGTCGAGGCGGGCGCGGTCGAGCTCGTCGAGGCCTCCGGCTCGAAGAGGTGAGGCGAGTCGAGGAGCGCCCGAGGCGTGACCACGAGCGCATCGGGCGCCGGCAGACGGCCGAGCCGTCGGCGGGCCAGAGCGATCGCGGCGGGGCCGAGGTCGAAGTCGGACCAGCGGGCGGGCGGGACGAGCTCGATGTGGAGCGCGCGGGCGTACATCTTCCAGGCGAGCTCCGAGCAGTACATCCGCCGGTCGCTCCACTCGAAGCGCGCG
>JAEZBP010001153.1 GCA_023427125.1 Pseudomonadota bacterium
GCGCAGCATCGCGGAGGAGCTCGACGCGCTGCCGGAGGAGAGCCGGCGCCTCGCGATCGACGCGGCCGAGGCGCTCGGGCTGTCGATGCGCGGCTTCACGCGGGCGCTCCGGGTGGCGCGGACGATCGCGGCGCTGGCCGAGGCCCCGCGCGTCGGCCCCGAGCACGTCGCGGAGGCGCTCTCCTATCGCCTCCTCGATCGCAGCGAGGACCCCGCGAGCCGCGTCCGCGCGCTCAACGCGTGAGCTCGATCCCCCTGGCCCTGCCCCTGCCCTTCGGACGAGATCGTCGGGAGGAAGGGCAAGGGCAAGGGCAGGGGCAAGGGCAAGGGCAGGGGCTCGCCGAACAGTCATCCGCGGACAATCCCGTCCGCGGCGATCGTGAAACGAATGAGAAGAGAGAGAGGGAGCGATGATCTCGAAGGACAAGCTGAAGGCCGCGCAGGAAGCGGTGAAGGCGCTCGACAAGCAGTTCGGCAAGGGGACGATCATGATGCTCGGCGAGCGCGAGGCCGAGCGGGTCCCCGCGATCGCGCCGGGGTGCCCGTCGCTCGAGCTCGCGCTCGGGTGCGGGGGCTACCCGCGCGGCCGGGTGATCGAGGTGTACGGGCCGGAGGGGAGCGGCAAGACGACGCTCACGCTCCACGCGATCGCCGAGTGCCAGAAGGCGGGCGGCATGGCGGCGTTCGTCGACGCGGAGCACGCGCTCGACGTGCGCTACGCGTCCTCGCTCGGCGTCTCGGCCGAGAAGCTCCTGGTGAGCCAGCCCGACAGCGGCGAGCAGGCGCTCGAGATTGTCGAGACCCTGGTCCGCTCGGGCGCGATCGATCTCATCGTCGTCGACTCGGTGGCGGCGCTCGTCCCGCGGGCGGAGATCGAGGGCGAGATGGGCGATCAGCACATGGGCCTCCAGGCCCGGTTGATGAGCCAGGCGCTCCGCAAGCTCACGGCGATTGCCAACCGCACTCAGACCTGCATCATGTTCATCAACCAGCTGCGCATGAAGATCGGCGTGACCTTCGGGAGCCCCGAGACCACCACCGGCGGCAACGCGCTGAAGTTCTATGCCTCGATGCGGATCGACGTGCGCCGCATCGGCCAGCTCAAGGTCGGCGAGGAGGTCTGCGGTCACCGCGCGCGCATCAAGGTCGTGAAGAACAAGCTCGCCCCGCCCTTCCAGACGGCGGAGGTCGACGTGCGCTTCGGGGTCGGCTTCGACGCGACGGCCGATCTGCTCGATCTGGCGGTCGCCAAGGAGCTCGTGACGAAGAACGGCGCGTACTACTCGTACGACGGCGAGAGCATCGGGCAGGGCCGGGAGAAGGCCCGCGCGCACCTGCTCGAGCACCCGGCGACGGTGGCCAAGCTGCGGGCGGCGCTGCTCACCAACCCGGCGCCGCTCGCCCTGAAGGGAGACGCCTCGGAGGCCGCGTGATCGACCGCTGCGGCTGTGCCCCGTCGCTGGCGCCCAGCCGCCGGCGCGCCTCACTCGGTCAGGGTCGGGCAGGGGGAGAGCGAGGCGAGCGAGGCCTCCACCGTGATGACCGTGCCGGCGCCGCTCGCGCGGGTGCAGAAGGGGTTGCCGTTGTCGAACGAGAGCTCGACCCGGTACTCGGTGCCCTCGTCGAGGATGCCGCCGAGCGTGATGTCGAGGGCGTCGCCGTCGACCGCGCGGAGCGCGTAGAGGCCGATCTGGCGCTCCTGCGCGCCGGTGGCGTCGTAGACGCGGATCTCGGCGGGCAGCCCGTCCTGCTCTTGGGTCCCGGTGATCACGAGGTGCAGATCGCTGAGGAAGAACGTCGCGCGCGCCTCGTCCGTCGGGTCGACGATGTTGACGAAGTTCGTGCTGTGCATGAACTCGGCGAAGCCCGTGTCGTCGAGCTCGACGCGCCACATGTGATCGGGGAAGAGGAGCCGATCGGGGCTCTCGGGATCCGGCACCGGCGCGTCCGGCTCGATGCGGCTGCCGGGCGTGATGCTCTCGTTGAGGTCCGAGTAGAAGTCCACCCGGCGGATCACCGGGCTCTCGAGCGAGACCACGTTCTCGAGCACCACGAGCTGGTCGGCGCGGTCGAGCCCGTCGAAGATGGCGCGCGCCTGGACGCGGCTCTGATCGTCGACCAGCCAGACGTCGGTGATCTGCCCGATGTGCGGGTTGAACGCGACGAGCTGGAGCTGCAGATCGAGGAGCGGATCCTCCTGGAGCGGGTCGACCTTGTCGCTCAGGACGAGCGTGCACCCGGAGAGCAGCGGGAGCGCCAGCGCCAGGGACGCGAGGGAGAAGAGACGCATGATCAGAACCTCATCCGAAGGCTGCCGGCGCAGCCGGTGGGGCCGCAGGCGGCGGTGACCTCCGGCTCGCCCGGCGAGCTCTCGGTCTCGGCGGGAGCGGCACCACCGTTGAGCACGATGCCGAGCACCAGACCGGCGACGGCGACGGCGGCGCCGCCGAAGAGGAGGACGTCGGTGGTGATCCCGAGCGTCTCCACCGTGCTCCGGCGCGCCTCGAGCCCGACCGAGGGCAGGCAGAGGTTGTTCGGGCACTCGGCGAGGAGCGAGTCGGCCTCGGTCAGCCCGGCGACGCCGGTCACGATCCCGACGACGACCATCGCCACGCCGGTCCCCATCACGATCCACGGCCATACCGCCGGACCCTCGGGGGCGGGCGGCGGCGTGGCCGGCCGGCTGCGCTCCGCCGTGAGCTCGGCCTCGCGCGCGCGCTGCTGCTCGAGCGCCTCGCTCATCGAGGCGAGCCGCGCCTGCAGGTTCACGCGGTCGGGCGCGTCCTGCACCAGATCGAGGTACGCGCCGAGGCTCCGCACCGCGCCCTCGAGGTCGTTCGCGTCGCGGTAGGCGACGTACGCGTTGAAGAGCAGCTCCGGGCGCTCGGCGAGCCGGTACGCCGACTCGAACTCCTGCGCCGCCTGGGCGAAGCGGCCGAGGTCGTAGAGGCTCCGCCCCGCGCGGAAGTGCGCGCGGGCCTGCGCGTCGGCGAGGTCCCGCTCCTCGGTGACGCCCCCGTTCTGCATCTGCGCGTCGGCCTGCGAGGCGCCCTCGTCGGGCGGCGCCTCCTCCTGCGCGGCGGCGGGCGCCGCGGCGAGCACGAGCGCCAGCGCGAGGGCGTGGGTGGCTGTCTTCAAGGCTCTCCTCCAACCAAGCGTGCCCGGAGCGAGCTTCGGGCCGGACCGACAGACTAGCGCAAGGGGCGCGGGTCCGCGCGCTTTCGTGGTCTATGCTGTCGGTGTTGCGCGCGTACCTCCTCGGCTTGCTCGTGCTCTCGGGCTGCGACGCGGCCCCGCCCTGCGTCGACACCGACCTCGACGGCTACGGCCCCGGCTGCGAGGCGGACGACTGCGATCCCGACAACCCCGCGCGCAACTACGACTGCTCGGTGGTGCCGCCGCCCGACTGCGACTCCGCGCCGACCAGCCCCGGCTGCCCGTGCCTGCCGGGGACCATCGCCGACTGCCTCGACGAGCGCGCGGGCGTCGGCGTCTGCCGCGCCGGCCGCGCGCTCTGCGTCAACGATCACTTCGGGCTCTGCGAGGGCGGCGTGGCGCCGAGCGGCGAGTACTGCGACGGCGTCGATCAAGACTGCGACGGCCTGATCGACGAGGGCGTGGTGAGCCCCTGCGGAGGGTGCAACAGCGCCTGTCAGGGCGGCGTGTGGGGAGAAGGCGCGGCGCCCTTCGAGGCGAGCGCCGAGCTCGCGCTCACCCGCTTCGGCGAGCTCACCCTGGCGACGACCGAGCGCACCTTCCCGGCCGTGTGGATCGCCAACAGCGCGGAGGGGACGCTCTCGCGCATCGACGC
>JAEZBP010000020.1 GCA_023427125.1 Pseudomonadota bacterium
GCGGTGTATAGCAGCGCCCGCGGGAGACCCCAGCCCGAATTTCCGGTGAGAAAAACCTTGCCGATGGGCCTGCCTCGCGTAAAGTTGCCGGCCCTCGACCCTCGCGTGTCGAGGTCGATCCACGGAACGACTGGACCCAACGCACATGTCCTACGCAGTCATCAAGACCGGCGGCAAGCAGTACCGCGTCTCGGAAGGCGACCGCATTCGGGTGGAGAAGCTCCCCGGCGAGGTCGGCACCGAGCTCACCTTCGACGAGGTCCTCATGGTCGGCGGCGACAAGGTCGCGGTCGGCAAGCCCCTCGTCAGCGGCGCGAGCGTCAAGGCGAAGATCCTCGCCCAGGACCGCGCCAAGAAGATCATCGTGTTCAAGTACCGCCGCCGGACGAACTACCGGCGCAAGCAGGGTCATCGCCAGCCGTTCACCGAGCTGTTGATCACCGGCGTGACCGCCTGAGGAGAAGGCCATGGCTCACAAAAAGGGACAGGGCTCGTCGCGCAACGGGCGTGACTCCAACCCGCAGTACCGCGGCGTGAAGGTGTTCGGCGGCCAGACCGTGACGGCCGGCAGCATCCTCGTGCGGCAGGTCGGCTCGAACTTCCACGCGGGCCAGAACGTCGGCACCGGCAAGGACTACTCGCTCTGGGCGCGCGTCGATGGCGTCGTCAAGTTCGAGCGCCAGGGCCGCGACCGCCAGCGCATCTCGGTCTATCCGGCCGCAAGCGCGACCGAGTCCGCCGCGAGCTGAGCGCGAGCGGATCGAACCGCTCGTCGACGGCCGGGTCATCACGACCCGGCCGTTCGCATTTCCGTCGACCCATCGCCAGCGGCGGTGGGCAAACGCTGTTACTCTGGGCTCAGCGGATGCAGCTTCCGCTCCCCCTCTCGGACCTGCCCGCGGCCCCCACCGAGCTCACGCGCGGCCAGCGTGTGTACGTGAACCGGAGCCTCCGCTTCGATCTCGTGTCGATGGTCGGCTTCGACATGGACTACACGCTCGCCATCTACCGCCAGGAGGAGATGGATCGGCTGAGCATCGAGGCGACCGCCGCGAAGCTCGTCGAGTTCGGCTATCCCGATCGACTGCGCCACATGGCGTACCGGGCGGACTTCCCGATCCGCGGCCTGTTGATCGACCGCAAGCTCGGCAACGTCCTGAAGATGGACCGCTACCGGTACGTGAAGAAGGCGTACCACGGCATGCGCGAGCTCTCGCGGGAGGAGCGCGCCCAGCTCTACCACTCGCGCCCGGTGCGGGTCGGCAGCGAGCGCTACCACTGGGTGGACACCCTGTACGCGCTCTCGGAGGTCGCCGTCTTCGCCGCGGTCATCGAGGACCTCGAGTCGGCGGGCGACGTGGTCGACGCCGGCCAGCTCTTCGACGACATCCGGCGAAGCATCGATCTCGCCCACCGGGACGGCAGCATCCTGAACGCGATCCTCGAGGAGCCCGAGCGCTTCATTGCGCGCGATCCGGACCTGCCCGCCACGATCCACAAGCTGCGCAGCGCCGGCAAGCGCCTCTTCCTGCTGACCAACAGCAACGCCGAGTACACCGACCGGGTGATGAGCTTCCTCTTCGCCGGATCGCTCAACGGCTACTCCTCCTGGCGCTCGTACTTCGACATCATCGTGACCGGCGCGATGAAGCCTCGCTTCTTCAAGGAGGACGACATCCCCTTCGAGCCGGCCGAGCCGGACCTCGAGCCGCCCGAGCGCGGCTTCGAGCGCGGCCGCCTGTACCGCGGCGGCTGCCTCGAGCGCTTCCGCCAGCTCGCCGAGGCCGAGGGCGATCGCGTGCTCTACGTCGGCGACCACATCTACGGCGACGTGCTCCGCGCGAAGAAGGACACCGCCTGGCGGACCGCGATGATCGTGCAGGAGATGGATCAGGAGCTCCGGGTGCACGAGCAGGTCACGCCGGTGCTCGACCGCATGGACGCCCTCGAGCAGGTCAGCGAGCTCCTCAACGAGGAGCTGCGCATGAGGCAGGCGACGCTCCGCAAGATCGCGAAGGCGCTCGAGCAGGCGCGCGAGCAGGGCACCGCGCACACCGAGCTCGCGGCAGCGCGCGTGCACCACAAGAAGCTCATCGATCGCATCAAGGTCCGGCTCCGCGCGATGGACGAGGAGCTCGAGATCCTCGAGGAGAGCATCGACACCGCCTTCCACCCGTTCTGGGGCTCGCTCTTCAAGGCGGGCCCCGAGGTCAGCTCGTTCGGCGATCAGGTCGAGAAGTACGCGTGCCTCTACACCGACCGCGTCTCGAACTTCCTGCACTACAGCCCGCTCCACTACTTCCGCAGCCCGCGCGATCGCATGCCGCACGAAGAGTCCTGAGCGACACCGGCGGCCGCCGGCGCCCGGGCCGCCACTCCGCCGATCTTCGCTCGTAAGTACGCGAGATCACACGAGCGCCGATCCGGCACGGGGCGTGATCAGCGCTCCGGCATGCGCGCCTTGATGACCCTCCTCCTCCTCCTCGTGGGAGGCTGCACCGCCCGTGAGGGGGCGGCGTGGGTGCCGCGCCTCTACGTGCGCGGCGCGCTCGTCCAGCGGGTGCGTGTGCACGAGGGCGCCGAGACATGGAGCTGGCAGGTGCAAGGCGGCGCGCGATGGAGCGACGCGACGATCGCCCGCGTGGCGCCGGAGGAGCCGGGCCGCGCGCCGCGGCTCGAGCGCCCGCCGGCGCCCTGCGCGAGCGAGATCCTCTGCGCGTGGGAGCGGAGCGCGCGCGAGCGGACACAGCGAGAGGTGCTCGAG
>JAEZBP010000057.1 GCA_023427125.1 Pseudomonadota bacterium
GCTACGTGCTCCTCGAGCACCCGCCGCCCGCGCGCGTCGTCATGGTGCGGGACGAGCCGGTCGAGACCGAGGCCGAGGTCTTCGAGCCCACCGTCGCCGAGGCGGAGCGCGACTCGCGCCCGCCGGCGATCGTGCCGGACGAGTACCCGCGCTGCGCCGCGCGCATCGAGGGCGGCCTCTGGTCGGCGGAGAAGGAGGCCGAGCGCCGGATCGAGCAGGAGCTCTACCGCGGCATCGCCCCCGAGCCGGATCAGGCCGTCGCGCAGGTCTACCGCGAGGTGGCGGAGCGGGGCGGCCTCGCCGTCACCACGGTCGTCAACCAGGCGGTGCAGGTCATCGAGCGGCAGCTCCACACCGGTGGGATCCCGGTCCTCTCGCAGAGCGTGCCGCAGGTCTTCGTGGACATCGCGGCCAGCAAGGGCGCGCAGATCGTGGCGCAGGTCGGGCGCGTCGCGGACCGCCTCGATCAGCTCCTCTTCCGAGACGCCGAGCTCTCGCGGATCGCGCCGCGCGAGCTCATCGGCGAGAGCAGCGAGTGAGCACTTCGCGAGCCGCAGAGCATCGTTACCGAGGGTGAGGACCAATGGGATCGCTGGATGACGAGCACGTGCTTCTGTTCGAGACCTCCGACCCGAACGTCGGCGTGGACGACCTGCAGCTGCGCCGCTTCGAGGGCGAGGAGCGGCTCTCGGAGCCCTTCCGCTACGAGCTGACGCTCGAGTGCCCGCTCGACGGCGGCGTGGGGCCGGACGCCGTGCGCTCGATGCTGGGGAGGCAGGCCGCCATCGCCTTCGGCGCGCTCGGCGTGGAGCGCGTCGCCGGGGTGCTCACCGACATCGTCGTCTATCCCGGGCGCAACGACGGCCGGACGAGCTATCAGGCGACGCTCCGGCCGCGCTTCTGGCTGACCACGCTGAACACGAAGTCCCGCATCTTCAACGACACGAGCATCCCGGACATCATCGCGCAGATCCTCACGCAGGACTACGCGTGGCGCGACGGGGTGGACTTCGAGATGCGGCTCTCCGAGACGTACGCGGCGCGCAGCGAGGAGTACGTCGTCCAGTACCAGGAGACCGACTTCGACTTCATCTCCCGCTGGCTCGAGCACTTCGGCATCTTCTACTGCTTCGAGCAGACCGACGACGGCGACAAGCTGGTCTTCCTCGACTCCAACCGGCAGACCGTCGCGGTGCCGGGCTACGAGGAGATGACCTACGGGTTCGGCGAGCCGCAGGCGATGGTCGGCGAGGTGGGGGACGTCGAGCAGACCTACAGCGCGCGCACCTCGCGGGTGCACCTGCGCGACTGGGACTGGCGGGCGCCGGGGACCGTGACCGCCGACCACGACGTCGACACCGAGACCGGCTTCGGCGTCTACAACGAGTACGGCGCGCACCTCCGCAGCGGCGAGGGCGCCCTGATCGCGCGGGCGCGGGCCGAGGAGCGGCTCGCGCACTCCGAGCGCCTCACCGGCACCTCGGTCACCACCGAGCTCGCTCCGGGCTGTCACTTCACCATCCAGAACGCGCCGCTGCCGGAGCTCGAAGCGAAGGTCCTGCTCACGGCGGTGCGCCACTTCGCCGAGCGGGCGGGCGACAGCCAGGCGGCGGGCGTGGACTATCGCAACGAGTGGGAGGGCATCTTCCACGCGACGCCCTTCCGCCCGCCGTGCCTGACGCCGCGGCCGCGAATCACCGGCCTGCTCACCGGCGTCATCGACGGCACCACGGGCGGCAGCACGGCGGCGCCGGTCGACGGACAGGGCCGCTACAAGGTCATGTTCCCCTTCGACATGTACCCCGGCGAGGCGGGCCGCCAGACCCGCTGGATCCGCATGGCGCAGGCCTCGGCGGGCGGTGAGTACGGCATCCACTTCCCGCTGCACCTCGGCACCGAGGTCGTCATCGCCCACATCGACGGCGACCCCGACCGCCCGATCATCGTCGGCGCGGTGCCGAACGCCGCGAGCCCCCACTACATCCAGAGCGACCGCCCGACCCGCAGCGCGATCAAGACGCGCTCGAGCATCATCATCGACTTCGAGGACGACGCGTGAGCGCGCGAGGGAGCTGAGCCGTGACCACGTTCAACATCCTGGGCATCCGGCCCGACGGTAAGCTGTGGGTCCGGAGCGCCGACGGGGCGATCGACGGCGTGGTCGCCGCGCCGTCGCTGTCCGGCCCGTACTTCGACAACGACGAGACGGTCGAGACGAGCGAGGGGACGGCGACCAAGAGCGGATCGAGCTGGCAGCTCACCCAGGGCGTGGAGACTGATAGCTCGTCCGTGAGCGGCACGGTGCTCTACAACGCGAGGTGGCTCGGGCTCCCCCGCTGGACGCCGCGACACGTCCCGCCAAAGAAGGTGCAGATCGGCACCGTCGAGGTCACCTACAACGGAGACGGCACCCCGACTGTGGAAGGGATCGACGGCTCGTTCACCGGCGGGGGTCGCACATGGAACCTCGCCGAGATCGCGGGGGACAGGTCCGCCTTCATCCGCGCGAAGGCCGACCACGACTGGGAGCAACGCACCCCCTCTCCGCCGAAGGCGCAGCACACCCCGAACGTGCAGTACGTCGGCGCGGCGAACGTCCTCTTGAACCGCGATCCGGCGCTCACGCCCTACTTCGGCCGGCCCGAGGCGCGGCGCCTCCCGGACGGCAAGTACGAAGAGAAGAGCTCCCGCTTCAGCTGGCTGAGGGCGACCTGGACCGAGGGCGAGCTGGAGCTGCGCGACCGCGACGGCGCAGTGACGGACGAGCAGCAAGGTCAGTGGGGCAGCGCCACGGTGGGCTGGACGGACAACGTCGCCGACGTCAGCGCCAGCGAGGGATCGGTGGACTCGGCGGCGGTCGGAGCGAAGCAGCGCCTCCGCATCCGGGTGCCTGACGTGTACACGCAGATGACCCTCGGCGAGGCCTACCGTGACCAGGACGGGCAGGGCTTCGCCTTCCCTGGCTTCGGTGTCGAGACGGACGGGCACGTCTTCATCAGCGCGAAGAAGGACGCGGGGAGCTCCACGGCGACGCTCCAGGCGAAGGGCGACGTCATCATCCAGTCCGAGGCCGGCAAGCTATGGGCGGGGGCGCTCGGCGACTCCAACCTGGCGAGCACCAAGAACACCTTCGTCATGGGCGGGACCGGCGTCGTGATCGCGGGCGGGGCGGCCGTCACGTGGGCGGACAACCCGGACTCCGACGGGACGACCCCCAAGCCGCCCGGGTGGATGGGCGGCTTCAGCGCCGGCGGAAGCACGATCAGCCAGGTCTGGTCGGGGATCGACGCGGCGGTGGCGGTCGGGACCGGCATCAAGGGCGTCGTCGCCGTCAAGACGGGTCGTCCGAAGGGCCTCGACTTCGCGATCGCGGTCGCCAACCTCGCCCTGGGCAACCTCGGCGGCGGAATCGTGAGCGGGCTTGGAGCCGCCAACGCAGATCCGATCGGGGGGACGATCATCCATGGCACGGGCGGCGTCATCGTCGGCAGCACCCACACGATGGGGCTCTATTCTCTGACCGGTACGACGATCGCCTCCGTGCTCGGCGTGTGCACGCTCGCACCGAGCGTCGGAGTCACGGGTTTCAACGACGCGACGTTGGAGTCGGGGCGTACGGTAGACGTGAAGAGCGGCGGCGTGACGAACGTCGTCGCGCACCGCGATCTCCTGATGGCGAGCCGGACCGCGCTGGCCAAGCTGCTCGGCGCGACGATCGAGATCGGCAGCAAGGCGGGGAGCGCCCCTCAGCTCCCCACGAGCACACTCAAGATCGCGACGACCTCCAGCATCCTCGCGAGCTCGGATTACGTGGAGATCGAGGGCATCGCGGGAGGTGGCGTGACCGTCAAGGCGCCGAAGGCGTCGTTCCTCCAGGAGTCGAAGCACCACTACGCGGAGGCGACCGAGGACGTCGACATCCGCCAGGGCGCGTGGAAGCTGCGGCTGACGGCGAGCGGCGCGCAGATCGGCAAGGCTGGCGGCGCCAGCTTCGGGTCGGACGTCTCGAAGGGGACGAACGCCGGCGCCGTGTTCACGGGGAGCGAGGCTGCCATCTTCTGCTCGTCGTTCGGAGCGCGCTTCACCAGCAGCCAGGCCTCGATCGGGAACAGCAGCGACTACTTGATCGCCCAGTCAGGGAAAGTGAAGGTCAAGGCGGGGGGCAAGATCCTCCTCGGCTGATCGAGCACGCAACGACCACCTCGAGTGCCCTCTCCACGCAGATCGACGATGCTGCCCTGGTACGTCTGGGTCGCGCTGTTCGCGGTGAGTGGGGTGTGCGCTCTCCTCTTCTTCTCTCCGCGGGCCCAGCTGCAGCTCGCGCGCTGGACGGGCGTCACGAATTTCGAGGTCCGCCGCATCTATGAGGCGGGCGATCTTCTCGTGATCGTGGAGGAGATCGGCCTTCAGCGCGGCTCGCTCGGCCGGATCTCCACCCTCTCGCCAAGCGGCACCTTGCGGTCGCGCCTCTTCGATGACTACAGACCCGTCCACGGGATCATCGGGGATCTCGCCTGGACCCGGCCTCGCTCACTCCGGCTGCCATCGCTCGAAGACGGCCCGGCCGAGGCCGAGGTCATCGCGGAGTGCGGGCTGCGGCCCATCTCGGTCGGGGTGGGAGACGGCGTCCTGAGCGTCCGGACCGAGGACGGCGAGGTGCACGAGTGCCGCCCGCCTGCCGGGCAGCTCGAGCGGCCGGTGGAGCCCGCCGAGCCGGCGACGCCACCTCCCTTCCTCTTGACCCAGGGGAGCCGGCTGACCGGTCTGACGCTCGAGGGAGCGACGATCGGCGAGCGGCTCTTCGACGCGCGGCTCTTCCGGCCTCGGGGCGTCGAGGGAGACGCGGTCGTCGTCTTCCGTCGCAGCCTCGCCGCCGACACGACCCTGGTCGGGGCGCGCTTCGGTGTCGAGGGGGAGCGCTGGAGGACCGACTTGACGACGCCCGAGGTCCGCTTCGTCCGCACCATCGGTCGCCGCGTCGTCGCCGACGACAGCCAGGTCACCTCCCTCGGCGAGCTGATCATCGTGCTCGCGAACGACGCCTCCGGCTCCGTCGGCGCCATCGCCCTCGGGCGGGACGATGGCCGGGTACGCTGGGCGCGCCTCATCGAGTGAGCGCGAGCGCCGACGCGCTGGCGCGGGCTCCTTCGGCGCACCGTCGCTGATGCCGGCCCGCGCTGCCAAGAGCGCCGCCACGAGATGGGCTCGCCAGTCTCCGCGCCTCGCGTCTCAGCCCGGGCGGAAGGACTCGCCGTGGGCGAGGTCTTGGTCGGTGCGCGAGACGTTCGTGAGGTTGGCGCCGCCGAGGCGCGCGCCCTCGAGCGTGGTGCGGTGCATGACGCTCCCCTCGAGGTTCGCGTCGCCGAGATCGGCGAGATCGAGCTGAGCGTGCGAGAAGTCGGCGTAGCGGCAGCTCGCGTGGTTGAAGCGCGCCTTGCGCGCGTCGCACCTCGGGAGCTGGGCGCGATCGAGGTTGGCGAGATCGAAGCGCGCCTCGGCCGCGCGGGTCTCCTGGAATTGTGCGGCGTGCAGGTTGGCGCCGCGCAGATCGGCCTGAGTGAGGTTGGCGCGCGAGAAGTCGGCGCTCACCGCCTTCGCCTTGCGGAAGGAGGCGCGCGCGAGATCGGCGCGCTCGAAGCACACCCGCGTGAGATCGGCCTCGTCGAAGAGGGCGCCGCTGAGCACCGCGTCGGTGAGGTCGGCGTCGACCATGTGGAGGCCCACGAGGCGCGCGCCGATCAGGCGCACCTTCTCCATCGAGGCTCGCTCGAGGCGCGCGCCCTCGAGCCGCGCGCCGCTGAGATCCACTCCGTCGAGGTCCGCCCCGTCGAGCGTGGCGCCGACGAGCTTCAGATCGATCGCGGCGGCCCCGCGCAGATCGGCGCCCGAGAGATCGGCCCGGCTGAGGTCGGCCCCGACGAGGCGGCTCTCCGTGAGGTTCGCCTCCCCGAGCTGGCACTCGAGGAGCTTCGCGGTCTCGAGGTTCGCGCCATAGAGGGAGGCCTCGCGCAGGTTCGCGCGGCACAGGTCGGCGTTGCGCAGATCGCAGCCGGCCAGATCCGCCCCCTCGAGGTTCGCGCCGACGAGCGAGGCCTGGGTGAGCACCGCCGCGCTCAAGAGGGCCTCGCGCAGATCCAGCCCATCGAGGCGCGCGACCTGGAGCTGCGCGCCGGTGAGGTTCGGCCGGACGAGCCGCGCCTGCGTGAGATCGAGGCCGCGCAGGTTCGCCTCGCTCAGATCGGTGCCGGCGAGGAGCGCCTCGCGCAGGTCGGCGTCGCGCAGATCGGCGCCCGCGAGGACGCTCTCCACGAGCTGCGCGTAGCCGAGGCGCGCGCCGCTGAGGTTCGCGCCGGCGAGGATGGTGCGGGTCAGGTTCGCGCCCTCGAGATCGGCGCCGGCGAGGTTCGCAGAGCGGAGATCCGCACCCGAGAGATCGAGGCCGCGCGCCTTCAGCCCGGGCAGCTCGGCGCCGGGCAGCGAGGCGAAGCGGAGCGACGTCGCGATCGAGAGGAGCGCGCCGGCCGGCAGACCCTCGAGCATCGCGCCCTCGAGCTTGGCGCCGCCGACGTGGGTGTGGTTCACGATCGCGCCGCGGAGATCGGCGCCCGTCAGGTCGGCGCCGGTGAGGCTCGCGCCGGCCAGGTTGGCGTTCGCGAGCGACGCGCCGCGCAGATCGGCGCCCGCGAGGTTCGCCTGCACGAGGATCGCCCCGGTCAGATCGGCGCCCTCGAGCTTGGCCTGCCGGAGCTGGGCGAGCGCGAGCTGCGCGCCGGCGAGGCTCGCGTCGCGCAGATCTGCGCCGTCGAGGTGGGCTTGGTCGAGGGCGACGCCCGGCGCGGCGAGGCCGCGCAGGTCGAGCCCTCGCAGATCGAGCGGCTGCCCGCGCTCGCTGCCGAAGCCGACCTCGTCGAGCACGACGGCGCTCAGCCGCGCACCGCGCAGGTCGACGTCGACGAAGCGCGAGCGCGCGAAGCTCGAGCCCGACAGGTCGGCGCTCGACAGATCGCAAGCGCTCAGGACGAGCTGCTCGGCGCTCGCGCCGCGCAGGATCGCGCCGGTGAGGAGAGAGCGCGTGAGGCGCACGTCGCTCAGCATCGCGTCCTCGAGCGTGGCCCCGGCGAGCCGGACGGCGCTGCCCTTCACGCCGCGCCAGATCGAGCGCTCGAGCTTGCCCTCGCCGAGGTCGACCTCCTCGAGGGTCACGTCGGTGAGGCTCGCGCCGGCGAGGCTCGCCTTGCCGAGCACCACGCCGGAGAGCTCGACCTTCGCCCAGACGGTGCCCGAGAGATCGATCCCCGAGAGGTCGAGGTCCTCGATCCGCACCTCTTCGAGGCTCCGGTGCCGCGCCGCCAGCAGGGCTTCGAGTTCGGCTCGCTTGCGGATCACGTTCATCGAGGCGCGACGATAGCAGAGCGTCGGGGGCGACCGTCAGCTCGCCTCGCAGGCGGCGAGCTCGCGCTCGATGTGCGGCGGTGGGCGCTCCGTCGTCGTGGAGCCCGAGCCGTCGGGCTGCGCGAGCCTACGTGAGCAGCAGTCGACGTTCTAGCCGGAGAGCGGGATCGGAGGAGCCTGATGCGGTGAGCTGCGCCGCGTGAGCTGCTACCATCGCCGTCATGGGAGAACGAGCTTGGCTTTTCGCGTCCGTCGTGGCGCTCGGGATCGCGATCGTGGGGTGCGCCGAGAAC
>JAEZBP010000086.1 GCA_023427125.1 Pseudomonadota bacterium
CGCTCGAGCCGGGCAGCAGCTGGAAGTGCCAGGCCGCGTAGCCGCCCCCGCCGAGCAAGAGCAGCGTGATCGCGAGCGCGGGCAGCCACCCGCCCGACTTGGCCGGCGGCGCTCCTCGGGGCGGCGGCAGGCGCGCGGGCTCGATCGCCAGCGTCGGCACCTCTGCGGGGGCGGGCTCGACCTCCACCTCGATGTCGCGCCCATCCGAGATCCCCGGCGGCACGCTGAGCGCCCGCAGCTTCCCGGTGCCCGGGGTGCTGGCGTAGGCCGTGCGGATCACGGTCGAAGGAGGGCGGCCCGTCATGTCCTCGGCGCCCGCCAGGACCTGCATCAGGGCGTCGCGCATCTCGCGCGCGCTCTGGAAGCGCTCGGCGGGGTCCTTGGCGAGCCCCTTGTCCACGAGGTCGACCACCGACGCGGGCAGATCCGGCCGCAGCTCGGCGAGCGAGCGCGCCTCCTCGGTGGCGACCGCGATGAGCACGTCACCCGGGTTCTCGGAGTCGAAGGGGACCTCGCCTCCGAAGCCCTCGTAGAGCACGACCGCGACGCTGAAGAGATCGCTGCGCGCGTCGAGGTCCTTCCTTCCGCGGGCCTGCTCGGGCGACATGTACTGGGGTGTCCCGACCACCACCCCCGTGCGCGTGATCCGGCCCTGCGCCCCGAAGCCACGGGAGATCCCGAAGTCCAAGAGCTTCGGGAAGATGCCGTCGGCGTCGTGCACGAGGAAGATGTTCTCGGGCTTCACGTCCCGATGGAGGATCCCCGCGTCGTGCACGGCGGCGAGGCCGCTCAGCGTCATCGCCACGATCTCGAGCACCTCCCAGTCGGTCACCGGGGGCCCGTCGGTGTAGCGGTCGGCCAGGCTCTGCCCCTCGAGCAGCTCCATGACCATGTACGGCGTGTCGTCCTCGGTGACGCCGAAGTCGAGGATGTCGACCACGTGGCGGTGCCGGAGGTTCGCGGCGAGCTTGGCCTCCTGCAGGAAGCGCTCGGCGAGCTGCCCGGCGCCGGTCCCGACCGCCTCGAGGAATTTTACCGCGACCGGCCGATCGAGGGTGGTGTGGACGGCCCGCCAGACCGTGGCCATCCCGCCCTGGCCGATCGGCTCCTCGAGACGGTACTTGTCCCCGATGATCGTTCCGGTTTTGAGCACTGCGATGGGCGCGAGTATACGCCATGCCCGGACTCTTCGCGGCTCGTTGTTCGACGGTCCGACCCTTCGCTGTGAGCCGACACAGCACGGCACATCCGGAGCGAGCCATCGTGTGCCTAGGGCTCCGAGACCGACCTTGCGTGAGGTCCGTCGAGCGGCTAGAAGTGCGCGGCTGTCACACTGGGCCTTACGCACCGGGTCCTTACGCACTGGGTCTTAACGCGGCGCAGTCTCTTCAGGGGGCGATGGGGCTCTCGTCCTTCGAGGGGCGAGAGCGGGCGAGCGAGCAATGGACACCCTCCGAGCCGTCAAAGGAATGAACGACGTCCTGCCGGAGGAGATCCCGCGCTGGCGTCGCATCGAGGAGACTTTCTGGCGGACGGTGTCGCGCTATGGCTACGGCGAGGTGCGGACCCCGCTGGTCGAGCCCACCGCGCTCTTCGTCCGGTCGATCGGCGAGGCCACCGACATCGTCGAGAAGGAGATGTACACCTTCGTCGACAAGGGCGAGCACTCGCTGACCCTCCGGCCGGAGGGCACCGCCTCGGCGGTGCGCGCGTTCATCGAGCACACGGTCGCCTCGCGCGAGCCGGTGACCAAGTGGGCCTACCTCGGCCCGATGTTCCGGCGCGAGCGTCCGGCCCGCGGCCGCTACCGCCAGTTCTGGCAGGCCGGCGTGGAGATCTTCGGCGATCCCGGGCCGCACATCGACGCCGAGCTCATCGACATGGTCGTGCGCATGCTCGCCGAGCTCGGGGTGAAGGACCTGTCGGTGCTGATCAACTCGCTCGGCAGCGGCGACACCCGCGAGCGCTACCTCGAGGCGCTCGTGGCCTACCTCCGCCCCCACGAGGCCGCGCTCAGCGGCGACTCGAAGCGCCGCCTCGAGACCAACCCGCTCCGGGTGCTCGACTCGAAGGCGCCCGAAGATCGCGAGATCGCCGCCGGCGCGCCCCGCATCCTCGACTTCTTGAGCGCCGAGGACACCGCGCACTTCGAGGAGCTCAAGCGCACGCTCGACGCGCTCGGCACGCCCTACCGCGTCGAGCCGACGCTGGTCCGGGGCCTCGACTACTACAACCGCACGCTCTTCGAGGTGCAGGGCCAGGGCGGAGAGCTCGGCGCGCAGAACACGCTCTGCGGCGGCGGGCGCTACGACGGGCTCGTCGAGAGCCTCGGAGGTCCACGCACGCCGGCGATCGGCTTCGGGATGGGCATCGAGCGCATCCTCCTCGTCAGCGCCGAGCCGGCCACCCAGAAGGGGCCCGACGCGTTCGTGGTGGTGACCGATCCGGCGCTGCGCCGCGACGCGATGGCGCTGCTCACCGAGCTGCGCGGCGCGGGGCTCGCGGCGGACGCGGACCTGCGGGGCGGCTCGGTGAAGAGCCAGTTCCGCCGCGCCGACAAGCTGAGCGCCCTCTCGGCGATCATCCTCGGGCCCGCCGAGCTCGAGCGCGGCGTCGTGCAGCTGAAGGATCTGCGCGCCGGCCAGCAGGCCGAGGTGGAGCGCGGCGAGGTGGCGGCGAAGGTCCTCGTCATCCGGGAGCGCGCGTGACGCGATCGCAGCTCGCGCTCCTCGGGTACTTCGTCGCAGGATGCCTGGTCGCGTCCGTCGCGCTCGTGAGCGCGCCCGCGCTCGCTCAGCTGGACGACGCTGAGGAGGATCTGAGCGAGGAGGACGAGGCCTGGGCCGAGGACGAGGACGAGGCGCCTCCCGCGCAGGAGGAGGAGCTCGTCCCGGCGGAGGAGACCACCGAAGAGGTCGAGGAAGAGGGAGAGGCCGAGGAGGTCGAGGCGGAGGCAGGCGAGCAGGCCGAGGGCCAAGAAGCGGGGCTCGCGGCGCCGGCGGCGACCATCCGCTACCAGTCGCCTCTGCCCGAGACCGGCGACAACGACTTCTCGTTGATCCTCCCGCCCTTCGTGTACGCCCGGGAGGGCTCCGTCGAGAGCATCGGGCTCTTCCCGCTCTTCTATTGGCGCCAGTCCCCGGCGACGACCGAGCTCTTGATCCCGCCGTATTACTTGATGCGCGGCGAGCAGAACTGGGACGTCCTCTTCCCTCTGTTCTTCTGGTTTCGAGGCCAGGGCCACCACACCTGGGTGATCCCGCCGGTGTGGCACCACGAGTCCTCGGACGGCTTCGACTTCGGCATCGCGCCGCTGCTGATGACCGGCCGGCACGGCCAGAACCACTACACGCTCATCCCGCCGCTCCTCACCGTCGACTGGGGCAGCGAGCACGAGCGCTTCACCTTCGCGACGCTCTTCTGGCGTATCCAGGAGCGCAACGTCGAGCACTGGGGCCTCTTCCCGTTCCTGTGGGTCGAGAACGCGGAGAACACCTCGTACACGATCGCGCCGCCGCTCTTCTTCCGCTTCGAGAACCGCGAGGAAGGCACCGCGCTGACGGTGATCCCGCCCTTCTATCATCGCGACGAGCCCACCGGCAGCTACTTCGGGATCCCGCCGCTCTTCCATCACAACTCGGGACCGGGCCACACCTCGACGACGATCTTCCCCCTGCTCTCTCACTACTCGGAGGAGCCGGACGTCTTCCGCCTCACGCTCGGCGGCGTCTTCTGGTACTGGCGCGACCACGGCGACGAGACCCTCGTGACGCCGCTCTACCAGCGCTTCCGCGGCGCGACGGAGATGGACGCGGTCGCCCCGTTCTTCTTCCACGTGCGCGACCCGCGCACCGGCTACTCCGCCACCGCGGTCCCGCCGCTGGTCTGGCACTTCGAGGATCCCGGCTCGGTCGCCACCGTGGTCCTGCCCTTCTTCGCCCGCTTCGAGGAGCGCGGGCGCAACACCACGTGGATCACCCCGCTCGTCGCGAACCACCAGGACTACGAGCGCGGCGACGAGACCACGTGGATCTTCCCGACGATCCAGATCTCGAACTGGCACAACGGCGACGCCGTCAACATCCACCCGATCTGGTACTACGAGAGCGTGCCGAGCCACCGCCACGCGGTCCTCGCGCCCTTCTGGTTCGACTTCGAGTCCTTCGAGGGGACCCGCAACCGCTACACGGTCGCCTTCCCGTTCTTCTGGCGCTTCCGCGAGGGCAACACCACGAGCACGCTGGTGCTCAACGTGTACCACCGAGAGCGGGTCCGGGAGGACAGCTCCGAGTGGGAGTTCCACTTCTTCCCGTTCTTCTCGTACGGCGAGAGCAGCCAGGGCGGCCACTGGTGGCGCATCTTCTACGGCCTCGCCGGCTACGAGCGCCGCGGCCAGTACGGCATCACCACGCTCTTCTACGTGCCCTTCCAGACCGACGGCCCTCCCCTCCCGACGACCGCGCCGTAGCTACCGGAGCGCGGGCGGGCGCTCGGCGTCGAGCGCCGGATCGACCGGGCGCGCCGGCGCGGGCGGAGGCGAGGGCACGGGCGGAGCCGGCGCGTACGCGCCGGGCGGGAAGTCGACGTAGACGTAGTGGAAGGTGCCGCCCGGCGCGGGCTCGGTCGAGAGCCGCGGCGTCGCCGGCGCGCGCAGGTAGAGCACGAAGGCCATGTCGCGCCCCCGGCGCTCGAGGCGCGCGCGAGCCACCGGCGTGTCGAAGAAGCGCGTCTCGAGCCAGCGGGCGCTGTTGCGCAGGTGGATGCGCGTGTTGCGGAAGAGGAGGACGACGCGGCCCTCCTCGACCCTCACCTCCGGCATGACCGGGTCGGTCGTCTGCACGAAGAAGCGCGAGCCGCCGCCCGCCAGCGGCGTGAAGCCCGGCCAGGTCAGGATGCTCGAGGGGCGAGGAG